>JAGWOU010000076.1 GCA_028870815.1 Rhodospirillales bacterium
TCTCGACAATGGCAGCACGGATCGCACATTGGAGATTTTGCAGGCGCTGCGCGAGGAAGGGTTTCCGCTCAAGGTGTTCCGCAACCATGCCGTCAGCTTCGACGAAATCGCCGTTAATAGCTGGGGCTATCTCGCCGCCTCGCAGCTTTTGGGCGCCGATTGGGTGGCGCTGCTGGACGCGGACGAATTCATCGCCACCCCGGATTCAGCGCCGCTTTCCACCCTGCTGCCGCCGGATGCGCTGGCGGTGAGCATGCAGCTGGTGAATTATGGGCAGGTGGGCGGCGAGAACCCGGCCGAACCCGTCATCCCCTGGCGGCTGCGCTGGCGTTACGCGGGGGAGACGAATGTTGAAAAAGTGATAGCGCGGGGCAGCTTGCCCGGGCTCGTGGCGGGGGCGGGGAATCATGGCGTGTTCATAAACGGCCAGCCCGTGCCGGCGCCCAGGCTGGATGGCGTGTGGCTGGCGCATTACCCGCGCCGCAGCGGCTGGCAGGTGATGCAGAAATGGGCCGCCGGACGGCTGAAGGCCCTGGCAGCGGGCGCGGCGGGCGGGCGTTTCTCCAAGCATTATGCCTCCCCTTTCGAGACGCTGCGCGACAAGCCTTGGGAGCTGCTGCTGAATCCGGGATTCCTGGAGCAGGAGTTCGACAAATCCCTCGCCATTGAGGCGCCGCTGGCCTATCTGGGCGGGGAACTAGCCTATTATGAACCATCCGACCCCAGGATGAAGGCGCTTTCGAACTTTCTGCATTACACGGAGCAACTGGCCCGCCAGCATGGCCGGCTGCTGGATGAATCGCCCGAGGCGCGCACCCTGGTGGACGCATGGAACACGCGGCGAGATTTCCTTTTTTGAACCGCCTTGTGTTGAAAAACACCGCCGCATGGCCATTTGGGGCAGGCTGGGCCCGGCCATGCCCTGTGACGCATTGCATTTCGTCACAATTTCGGCTTAAGCCGAAAGCCAGTTAAACCTCGACAGGAGACTTTCCAATAGCCAGACCGCCAGCGCCGCCCGCCCCGCCCTCTCGTGAAGGACCGCGGGTCAACGAAGAAATCAGAATTCCGCAGGTTCGTCTGATCGACCAGAATGGTGAAATGATCGGGGTGCTCAGCACCAGGGACGCGATCGCGCGTGCCTACGCCGTTGGACTCGACCTAGTCGAGATCAGCCCCAATGCCGAGCCGCCGGTCACCAAGATCCTCGATTACGGCAAGTTCAAGTATGAACAGCAGAAGAAGCGGAACGAGGCGCGCAAGAAGCAGAAGGTTGTCGAGATCAAGGAGGTGAAGGTTCGCCCCAATATCGACGAGAACGATTACCAGGTAAAGCTGCGCGCCATGAAGGGCTTTCTCGGCGAAGGCGACAAGGTGAAAGTGACCCTGCGCTTCCGTGGCCGCGAGATGGCGCACCAGGAGCTGGGGGTAAAGGTTCTGGAACGCATCCGTGGCGACATGGAGACCGACACCAAGGTTGAGCAGATGCCGAGGATGGAAAACCGGCAGATGGTGATGGTGCTGTCGCCGAAATAAATATCCGGCACAACCAAAAAACCCGGCGCGAGGCCGGGTTTTTTATTTGGTAATCGGCAAGAAGTCCGGTTATTCCGCCTTGGCGGGTTCCTCGGCTTGCTCGCTGGCAGGGCCAGTTTCACCGGCTTTGGCGCGCGGCGGGCGGCCACGGCGCTTGGGCGCCGGGTTGGCGGGCTCGGTCAGGGTCAGTTCCGGCGCGGCTACGGGCGGCGCTTCGGGCTTGATGGGGATGGCGCGCGCTTCCGCCACGGCGGCCTCGGTCTTCACCTCCGGCTGAGCACCCAGCCCGGCGGGTTCCTCATTGGCGGCGGCCCGCAACTCGGCTTCCAGGGCGGAGCTGATATCTATGGGCGTGTCGGCGATGGGGGCGGCGAAGCGGTTCGGGCGGTCCTGGCGGTCCCGCTGCTGGAATTCCTGGCGCGGCCGCTGCTCAAACCGGCGGTCATGGCGGTTTTCGCCATGGCGGTTTTCGTTTTGCCGGTATTCGCCCTGGCGGTTGTCGCGGTTATCTTGCCGGGGTTCGCGATATTCGCGGTTTTCCTGCCGGTTCTCGCGATATTCACGGTTTTCCTGGCGTGGCTCACGATATTCGCGGCCATCCTGCCGGTTTTCCCCTTGCCGGTTGTCGCGGAATTCGCGATTTTCCTGGCGGGGTTCGCGGCCGTCCTGGCTTTCGCCCTCGGCCCCGTGCTCCCGGCGTTGATACTCGCCCTGCGCCTGGTAACGCTGCTCGCCGTTCTGGTTGCCCTGGCCCGGCGGTGGCAGACCCTGCGCCGCGTTAATGGCGCTCAAGATGCGGAAATAATGCTCGGCATGCTGGTAATAGGCTTCGCCCAGCACGCGGTCGTTGGAAGATGCCGCATCACGCGCCAGCTGCGAATATTTGTCATAAAGCTGCTGGGCCGTGCCGCGTACCCGCATTTCCGGACCGGAACTGTCGAATACATGGTTTCTGTTGAGCGGTATGCCGTTTTGCTGATTGCGAAACCCACCTCCGCCGCCACCACCACCAGAACGGTGGTTGCGTCCACGCATGCGCTTCATATTCATAGGCTCGTGTCTATCCTCGTCTGCTGGCTTGCGCGGTGCGGTGTGCAGATCAATTGCCCTTCTGGCTCCAGGATAACCGGAGACTCGTGGGCAAGACGGACCGCGCTACCCGTGCTTAGCTGTAAATATATATTCTGCCAATCACTTATTTACAGAATTTGAGAGTTATGGCGCGTTCTATACCGGAAAGGTCGCGGCGCAAGGCGTAGCTAAACCCGGCCTCACACGCCAACTCTGAAACTAATTTAGCCTGGCCAGCCCCAAGTTCAAGCACCGCCAGCCCGCCGGGGGCCAAAATTCGGGGCAAATCTTCTATAATGGCCTTGTAGGCGGCCAGGCCATCGGTGCCGCCGTCAAGCGCCGTGGCGGGCTCATAGCTCGCCACCTCTGGCATCAGTCCGGCAATATCCGCGCTTTCGATGTAAGGTGGGTTGGAGAGGATAACGTCGAATTGATGGGAAAGCGCGCTGGCCCAACTGCCGGCCAGAAACGCGGCGCGGTTGCTGAGGCCAAGGCGTTGGGCATTGTGGCGGGCCAGGCGCGCGGCCTCGGGGTTCAAATCCACCCCCACGCCAAAGGCGGCCTTGTGTTCATGCAGGCAGGCCAGCAGCAGGCAGCCCGTGCCGGTGCCGAGGTCCAGAATGCTGCGTGGCTTGTGGCCGGACTCCAGTACGGCCTCCACCAGCGTTTCGGTGTCTGGCCGGGGGATCAGCGTGGCGGGGGAGGTGAGGAAATCCAGCCCCCAGAACTCTTTATGCCCGGTAATGTAGGCCAGCGGCTCGCGCGCCGCCCGGCGGGAAAGCGCTTCGGCATAGATATGCGGGTCCACCTCCACTCGCGCCAGCAGCCCGGCGGCATTGGTGCCAAGTGCCACAGCCAGCAGCAGCCGGGCTTCCCGGCGCGGGTGCTCGATTCCCGCCAGCTTCAGCCGGTCGGTTATCTCCGCCAGCGCCTGGGCGGTGGGGATCAATTTTGCTCGGCCAGCCGGGCCGCCTGATCCTCGGCGATCAGCGCGTCGATGATATCGTCGAACTCGCCCAGCATCACCCGGTCTATCTTATGCAGCGTGAGGTTGATGCGGTGGTCCGTCACCCGCCCTTGCGGAAAGTTATAGGTGCGGATGCGCTCTGACCTGTCGCCCGTGCCAACTTGCCCCTTGCGGTCGGCCGCGCGGCTGGCATTGGCGCTGGCCCGCTGCTGGTCAAACATGCGTGTGCGCAGAATCTTCATGGCCTTCGCGCGGTTTTTGTGCTGGCTGCGCTCCTCCTGCATCGCCACCACGATGCCGGTGGGAATATGCGTGATGCGCACGGCGGATTCGGTTTTGTTCACATGCTGCCCGCCGGCACCCGAGGCGCGGTAAACGTCGATGCGCAGATCGCTTTCGTTAATGTCCACGTCCACCTCCTCGGCTTCCGGCAGCACCGCCACGGTGATGGTGGAGGTATGGATGCGCCCTTGCGTCTCCGTGGCGGGCACGCGCTGCACGCGGTGCACGCCGGATTCGAATTTGAGCTTGGCGAAAACGGATTTGCCGGTGATCTCGGCCATCGCGCCCTTCACGCCACCCAGCTCGTTTTCCTCGTAATCCAGCACCTCGAACCGCCAGCCCTGGGCGGCGGCATATTTCTGGTAGGCGGCGAATAATTCGGCGGCGAACAGCCCGGCCTCATCTCCGCCGGCAGCGGGGCGGATTTCCAGAATGCCGGAGCGGTCATCCGCCTCGTCCTTGGGCAAAAGTGCCAAGCGCACGGCCATTTCCAGCTCGGGAAGCTGCTGCTTCAGCTCCAGCAGTTCGGCTTCGGCCAGTTCCTTCATATCCGGGTCGGCCAGCAGTGCCTCGGCCTCTTTCGCCTGTTTTTCCGCATCCCGCAGGGCGATGACTTTTTCCTCAACGGGGGTAAGTTCCGAAAGCTCCTTCGAGGCTTTCACGAATTCATCGCCAGCCAGGGCGCCCGAGAGCATGAAGCGCAGTTCCTCCGCCCGGGCCATGATGCGGTCCAGCTTATGTTCGAGCGACGAACTCATGCGCCAAGCCGCTTCACGAGCATTTCTGCCGTCACATCTTCCTGGCTGCCATCAGTGAGGTTTTTCAGCTTTATCTCGGCACCCACCAGCACGGCGAAACCGGCGCCGGATTTATTCGCCCGCTCCAGCCGCTTTTTGGCGTTGCCGGAATAGCCGGTCTCGGCGGCGATGTTGCCGTTCCGCAGCAGGTTCAGAATCTCCAAGGCCTGGCCTTCAAACTCCGCAGACATCGGGATCACCGCAACGGGTTGCGCGCCAACCGGCGGGGCGGCGATGAGCATGGAAAGCCGCTCGATGCCCGCACCCCAGCCGATGCCGGGCACGTTGGGGCCGCCCATCTGTTCCACCAGCCCATCGTAACGCCCGCCCGCCATCACCGTGCCCTGCGCGCCCAGCGCATTGGTAACGAATTCAAAGGCGGTATGGTTGTAGTAATCCAGCCCGCGCACGATGTAAGGGTTCTCTTTAAAGGGAATGTTGAACCGATATTGCAGAGTTTCCTTTAGAGTTTCGTAAAAACTCAAAGCTTCTTTTGTAAGACTCAGATACAGCTTCGGTGCTGATTGGATAATATTTTGATCTTCGGGAGCCTTTGAATCAAGAACTCTAAGTGGGTTCTTCTGTAGTCTTATTCTACTGTCGGCAGATAAATCGCTTTCATATTTAGAAAGATAATCTACTAATGCCGCTCGGTAGGCGGTCCGGCTCTGCGCGTCGCCCAAGGTGTTGATGTGCAGTTCTACATCTTTGGCGATGCCAAGCTCGTTCAAAATCCGCCAGCCGGCGGAAATCACCTCGGCGTCGGCCAGCGGCGAGGCGGGGCCGAGCAACTCCACGCCGATCTGGTGGAATTGCCGGTAGCGGCCCTTCTGCGGCCGTTCGTAACGGAACATCGGCCCGGCATAAAACACTTTCTGCGGCAGGGTCTGGGTCAGCCCGCCGGTGATGAACGCGCGGCACACTCCCGCCGTGCCCTCCGGGCGCAGCGTGATGGAATCACCGCCGCGATCCTCAAACGTGTACATCTCCTTGGTTACCACATCCGAGGTTTCGCCCAGCGTGCGGGAAAACACGCGCGTATCCTCGAAGATCGGTGTCTGCCATTCGGAGAACCCGTACAGCCTGGCCACGCGCCGCGCGGTCTCTACCACGTGGAAATGCCGGGCCGCGTCCTCGCCGGTTAAATCGCGGGTGCCGCGCACGGGCTGCAACTGGTTTGCCATTTCGTCCTACCATCAAAACAAAAACCGGGGCGGAAGCCCGCCCCGGAAAGCCATCATTCAAAAACCCGCCGCTATTCCGCCGCGAGTTTGGCCGCCTTCGCCTCGGCTTCAACCTGCGCGGCCTTCGTCTCCACCAGTTCCACCAAATGGTCGATCATCTGCTCGTCGGAGATGGTGTGGTCGGTTTTGCCAGAGGCATAGATCATGTGCCGCCCGCCGCCGCCGCCGGTCAGGCCAAGATCGGTCATCAGCGCCTCGCCGGGGCCGTTCACCACGCAGCCGATGATGGAGAGCGTCACCGGCGCCTGGATATGCGCCAGCCGTTCCTCCAGCGTTTCCACCGTCTTGATCACGTTGAAGCCCTGCCGCGCGCAGGAGGGGCAGGAGATGATGCGTACGCCGCGATGGCGGATGCCGAGGGACTTCAGAATGTCCCAGCCCACCAACACTTCTTCCTCGGGCTCGGCCGAGAGCGAGACGCGCATGGTGTCGCCAATACCGGCCCAGAGCAGCGAGCCAAGGCCAATGGAAGATTTAACCGTGCCGGCGCGCTTGGAGCCCGCCTCGGTAATGCCGATATGCAGCGGATGGTCGCATTGCTCGGCCAGTTGTTGATACGCCGCCACGGCCATGAAAACATCAGACGCTTTCACCGAAATCTTGAATTCGTGGAAATCGTGGTCTTGCAGAATCTTCGCATGTTCCAGGGCGGATTCCACCAGCGCGTCAGGGTTTGGCTCGCCGTATTTCTCCAGCAGATGCTTCTCCAGGCTGCCCGCGTTCACGCCGATGCGCATGGAGCAGTTATGGTCGCGGGCGGCTTTAATCACTTCCTTCACGCGTTCCGGGCTGCCGATATTGCCGGGATTGATGCGCAAACACGCAGCCCCCGCCTCGGCCGCCTCGATTCCGCGCTTGTAGTGGAAATGGATGTCCGCCACGATCGGCACGTTCACGCGCTTGACGATATGCTTCAGCGCCGCGGTGCTTTCCTCGTCCGGGCAGCTCACCCGCACAATATCCACCCCCGCCGCCTCGGCGCGCAAAATCTGCGCCACGGTGGCTTCCACGTCATGGGTCAGCGTGTTGGTCATGGTCTGCACCGAGATCGGCGCGTCGCCACCCACCTTCACATTGCCGACGCTGATCTGCCGGGATTTGCGGCGGTCGATCTGCTGATATTCGCGGTAATTCATGCGGGTTCCTTTACTGCGCCGCGCCGGTGGCGGGGCTGGTCCCGGCTGGTGCCGGGGTGGAGGCGGAAGGCGCGCCCGAAGCGGGCGGGGTAAGCTGGTAGCCGTGCAGCACCACGCCGTCGGCGCCAAGCGGCTGGCCGGGCTTACCATTCGTTACAATAACGGTACCGCCGGCATTGCCGGTGGTCATCTGCAAGCCTGCCTCCTGCGGCACGGGCCAGCTATCGCCCGCGTGCAGCACCTTGCTGAACAATATGTTGCCGGTGGAATCGGTTACCTGCACCCAGGCATCCTGCGTCGCGGAGATCACCATGCCCGCACCCGGCGCCGGCGCGGCTAGCGGCGCGGGCGTGGCTGGCGGCGCGGGTGTGGCGGACGGCGCGGAGGCGG
>JAGWOU010000077.1 GCA_028870815.1 Rhodospirillales bacterium
GTCCCCGCGCAGCACCCGGAAGGTGATGTTATCGACGATCGGTTTGCCAAAGGCTTTGGAGATGCCATCGGCATCCACCACAATCTTGCCGGAGGTGGCGGCATCCAGGCTGGCGAGTTTGGCCAGCCCAAGCTTATGGGTGAAATTCCGCCGTTCAGCCCGCAGGCTGTGCAGCCCGGCCAGGCGCTTCACGTTGCGCTTGCGCCGCGCTGTAACGCCATAGCGCAGCCAATCTTCCTCGCGGGCGATCTTGCGGCCCAGCTTGTGGAATTCCTGCTCCTCCTGCTCCAGCACCTCGTCGCGCCAGGCTTCGAAATGCGCGAAGCTTTTGTCCAGCCGCTTGGCCTGCCCGCGGTCCAGCCAGACCATGGAGCGGGAAAGGTTTTCCAGAAAACGCCGATCGTGAGAGATGAGCACCAGCCCGGAGGAAAGCGATTTCAGCTCCCCTTCCAGCCATTCAATGGCGGGCAGGTCGAGATGGTTGGTCGGTTCGTCCAGCAGCAATAAATCCGGCTCGGGTGCCAGGGTGCGGGCCAGCGCGGCGCGGCGGGCTTCACCGCCCGAGAGATGGGCAGGCTTTTCATCCCCGGAGAGCCCCAGTTCGCCCAACAGATAGCGGGCGCGGTATTCATCGTCATTCGGCCCCAGCCCGGCCAGCACATATTCCATCACATTGGCGAAGGCGGAGAGGTCCGGCTCCTGCGGCAGATAGCGCATGGTGGCCCCGGGCTGGAAAAACCGCGTGCCGCCGTCAAACGGTACCTCGCCCGAGGCGATTTTCAGCAGCGTGGATTTGCCGGAACCATTGCGGCCGACAAGGCAGATGCGCTCCCCCGCGCCGACCGAGAGCGTGGCTTTTTCCAAAAGCGGCGCGGAGCCGAGGGTAATGGAGATATCGGTAAGAAGCAGAAGAGGCGGCGCCATGCGGGCTGTTTGGCCTAGGCGCCGCCTTGGTTCAAGCACCCGGCTGTTTATTGCAGCGGCTGCGCCGGGCCGGAGGTTGTGTAGCTGGCCGAAGGCGGCAGCGGCGGCAATGGCGCCGGCTGGGGCTGCGGCGGCGTTGCCGTGTTGGAGGACTTGGCGGCAGGCGCCGTAGCGGCCGACAAAGATGCCTGATTCAGACTATTGGTCGAGTCCGGTGACGCGGGTAAGCCATTGGGCACGGGCGGCGCCTTGTCGTCGGCAACTTCAGGGGCTTTCTCGCCCATCTCCGCTGCCGAAAGCGAGCCCGGCCGCCGCATATCCACCCGGTACTGATAATGGCGCCCTGCCTCAAACCCTTCCCGGTATGCGGTGCGCGCCGCATTGCTCAGGTCGCTGGCGGTGAGGGTTGGCGGCGGTGGCGGAAGTGGAGTTGGCTGCGTGGCACAGCCAACGAGCAACGCCGCGAGGCTGAGCAGTGGCAAGATACGGCAAAGGCGGGAGTCAGATGGGATCATTACCGTCTGCATAGCCCAGCTTCATCTTGCCGTCACGGGAGGATGACGCGCGACTCACGGCACAAACTCAAGTTGTTTCAGAAATTATGAAATTTCCGCACCAGATAGACCGGACGCTGTTTGGTTTCCACATATATCCGGCCGATATACTCACCCAGCACGCCGATGCTGATGAGCTGGACACTGCCAAAAAACGTAACCGCGACAAATATTGAGGCATAACCTGGCACAGAGTTACCGAAAATGAGAGTTCTGAGTATGATGAAAACGGCATAGAGCAGCGCCACAACCGCCCCTGTCGCACCCAAATAGGTCCAGATTTTCAACGGCGTGGTGGAGAAGCTTGTGAAGCCCTCCAGGGCAAAATTCCACAGCTTGAAGCCGGAAAACTTGCTTTTGCCCGCCGCGCGGGGCGTGCGGGTGTAGTCAACCACCGTGGTTTTGAACCCCAGCCAGGCAAACAGGCCCTTCATGAAGCGTTGCCGCTCTGGCAGGCGCTTCAGCGCCTCCACGACAACTTTGTCCATAAGCCGAAAATCACCAACATTTTCAGGCAGTTCTATGTTTGAGATGTAGTGGTTGAGTTTATAGAACAACGAGGCAGTGCCGCGTTTCATCGCCCCGTCGGTGGAACGGTCGCTGCGCCGGCCGAGCACGACCTCGGCCCCTTCGCGCCAAGCGGCGACCATCACCGGGATCAGCGCCGGAGGGTCTTGCAGATCCGCGTCAAAAGGGATCACCGCATCGCCGCGCGCCGCTTCCAGCCCCGCGGTCAGAGCCGCCTCCTTGCCGAAATTGCGGGAGAGTTCCACCACCCGGACTCGCGGTTCCGCCGCGGCCAGGGCTAGCAGACGGGGCAGCGTGGCATCCTGGCTGCCATCGTCCACGCAGATGATCTCCCATGAAATGTCCGGGATTGCCTCCAGCACCGGCGGCAGCGCGGCGGCGAATGGGCTGATTGCTTCTTCCTCGTTATAAAATGGCACAATGAGGGACAGGAGCTGCGTCATGAGGTTCCGGCGGGCAAAGGGACCGCTCGTTTCAAGCATAGTTACGGCTGCATATCCACCGTCGCGCCGGATCTGCCACCCGGCAGGCGCAACGCAAATGCGCGCCCAGCCAGTCTTGCCACTGATACGATATTTCACATAAATCCAGCGCGCACTTTTCTGGACGGGCGCGGCGTAACGACACCCGGTTGATTTCTCGTGGAGTGGCGGCATGATTTTTCACTGGCTGTTTATCATAACCACGCTCGTGCTGTGCGCCGTGGCGGTTTTGCCAACCCGGTTCTGGCTGCGCTCAGGTGAATGGATAAAGACCCACGAGTTGCGAACAAAGCAGACCCGCCTGCAGAAATTGCTGGCCGCGCAACGCCAGCCTTTCACCCCGGAGTTGAGCTTTTTGGAGCGCGGCGTGGGGCTGGCCGTGGATAAAGGGCGGGCGCTGGTGTTTCTGGCCTCCTCGGAAAGCGGCGGAATGCGGGCCGCGATTTTACCGCGCGCCGCACTGGGCGAACATGCCATGCGCATGCTCTCCGATAACGGGTTCCAGGAATATTTCGTCGAGATTTCCGCCCCCAGCACGACGCAACCGCTCTGGCGGCTGGATTGTGGCGACGCCCAGCTGGCCGCCGAGGTGAATGACGCGCTAACCTGGATTTAACTCAAGACCGGGACGGCACGACCGCCGGCCTTGGCCACCTGGGTCAGCAATGTCTGCACGTCCTGCTCCGGCATTGGTTTGCCGAGCAGAAAACCCTGCACTTGCCCGCACCCGGCCTTGCGCAGAATGTTCAACTGGGCCTCCGTCTCCACCCCTTCCGCCAGCACAGCCATGCCCAGCGCCGCACCCAGGCCGATAATGGCGCCGGTAACGATCCGCGCATCCGGGCTGGCGGTGATCTCGCGCGTGAAGGATTTGTCGATCTTCAGCCGCTCAAAGGAGAAGCGGTGCAGGTAGCTCAGGCTGGAATAGCCGGCGCCGAAATCGTCGATCGCGAAGCTGACCCCGCTATCCTTCAGCGCGGCGAGGCTGAGTTGCACCTCGGCGGTTTGCTCAAGCATCGCCCCTTCGGTCAGCTCCAGCTCCAGCCGCTGCGGTGCCAGCCCGTTGCGCGCCAGCGCGGCCCAGATCTTCTCCGGCAGGGCCGGGCTTTTAAGTTGCACGGGAGAGAGATTGACGGCGACGCGCAGTTCCTCCGGCCAAGTGCTGGCGGCGCGGCAGGCTTCCTCCAGCACATATTCGCCAAGGGCGGTTATCATGCCTCCGGCCTCGGCAACGGGAATGAACTCATCCGGCCCGATCATGCCGCGCTCAGGGTGTTGCCAGCGGGCCAGAGCCTCAAACCCGCGCAGGGTAAGGCTCCGGCAGTCGAACAGCGGTTGGAAGAACAGCATGAACTCCCGGTTGCGCAGCGCCGCCTCGAATTCCTGCTCAAGTTGGTGGCGGCGCAACAGCCGGGCGCTCATCGCCATGGTGAAATGCCGCGCCTGCCCGGCCCCAGCGGCCTTGGCCTCGCGCAGCGCGATGTCAGCCGCGCTCAATAGCGACTCCGCGCCCTCGCCGCTGCCCTCGCTGAAGACCAACCCCGCGCAGGCACCGATCTGCACGGTTACGCCATCGATCTTGAAAGGCTCGGAAAGGCAATCAATCAAACGCTGGGCGAAGGCGAGCGGCTCGCCAGCGACATCTACAATTGCGCGCAGAACCACGAACTCCTCCCCGGCCGGCATGGCCAGGATGTCCGCCAGTTGCAACTGGGCCGCGAGCCGCGCCGCCGCCTGGCAGAACAGCTTGTCCACAACCTCGCGCCCGAACAGATCGTCCACCGGTTTCAACCGCACCAGCCCGATGCTGATCAGCACAAGCGGCTCGCTGGTCATTTCGGACAGACGCTCGCGCAGGCCACGGCGGTTGAGGAGGCCAGTGAGGTCATCATGCCGGGCGAGGTGCCAAAGGCGCTTTGCCTCGATCTGGCGTTCCACCAGCTTGGCGTCCGTGGTGGCGCTGATGAGCAGCGTTATCAGCAGCAGCATGCTGACAGCCGCGACGGCAGCGGCGAGGTCCGCCTTGCCCTTGCCGGTGATGAACGGGGAAAACAGCCAGTGGGAGTGCGGCGTGATCACCAGCCCGCCCATGGCGATGAAATGCAGCCCGCAAATCGCGGAGGCGAGCAGCAGGCTGGCCCGGAACGCGCCCCGCCCCGCCGTGCGCTGCATGACCCACATGGAAAACGCGGCCACCGCCATTCCCCAAGCGAGGCTGACCACCACGGAGACTGGGTTGTAACCGAAACTGCCGCAAAGCATCATCGCCGACATGCCGATGAAATGCATGGCCCCTATGGCGGCGCCCAACACCACCCCCGCCACGGCCCAGGCAAGGCGCATGGCCGGGCACCAGAGCAGTAGCGCGAAGGCCGGAAGCGCCCCCAGCACCGCCACCAGAATGGAGAGCGCCGTGCGCGTGGTGTCATAATAGATGGGGATGCCCGGGTCGAAGGCGAGCATAGCAATGAAATGCGTGGCCCAGACATTGGCCCCGAAGCACAGGCACAGCGCCAGAAACCAGGATGCACGCCGACCGGCACGCATTGCCTTGGCACGGCGCAGGACGATCATGACGGTATAGGAGCCGGTGAGGCAGAGCATCGCGGCCAGCGCCACCAGACTCACACTGAACTGGCTCACCCATAGCAGCAAACCAGGCAAATAGAACCCGCCCACCTTATTACCGCCCTCCCTCGCCGTATGATGATGCCCCCAAGCTTGACCCAAACTGTTTAAGAAAATGTTAGCGGGCGGCGAGGCATCCCCGCTGCCGTTTTTAGGCACGAAACCTGCAAGACCTAGGTGGCATGACCAAGAAACCACGCCCCATACCGCCAAACCCGAACCGCGCCAGACGAAAAAACCGGCGTCTCCGATCAAAATGTGCTCAAAAGTCAATTACAATTCGGTCAGATGCCGCCTATAGTCAGGGAACGACCGGAGAGGATTTCGGTTTGAGGCCGAGCAGGAAACCACAATACGAGGGTCTGGCGTTTGCGGGTTGAAACTGCACCGACAGGCCGCGCCCGTGCCGGCCACCCCATTTATCCCAGAAGCCGCGTGTTAATAATAACCGCAGCAGGCCGGATTCCGCAGGCAGCGCCGCGGGAAACCGCCACACCAGCCCCCATGACAGCCGGAGCCTCCGCATGAATGCCGCCAACCCTTCCAACCGCCACGATGTGAGGCTGGAACAAGTCACCAAGCAGTTCGGTAGCTGGACCGCTGTTGATAATATCTCGCTCAGCATAAAGGGCGGGGAGTTTTTCTCGCTGCTTGGCCCCTCAGGCTGCGGCAAATCCACCACGCTCTCGATGATCGGCGGGTTCGAATCGCCCACGGCGGGGGCGATCTATCTGGATGGTGACGATGTGAGCCGCCAGCAACCCTATAAGCGCGACGTGAACACGGTGTTTCAGTCCTACGCGCTGTTTCCGCATCTCGATATCTTCGAGAATGTCGCCTTCGGGCTGCGGCGCAAGGGGCTGGGGAAGGCTGAGATCGACGTCAGGGTGAAGGAAATGCTGGAGCTGGTGGACCTGACTGGCTTCGCCAAACGCAAGCCCGGCCAGCTTTCCGGCGGCCAGGCGCAGCGCGTGGCCCTGGCCAGGGCGCTGGTGAACAAGCCCAAGCTTTTGCTGCTGGACGAGCCGCTGGGTGCGCTGGATTTGAAGCTGCGCAAGCAGATGCAGATTGAGCTGAAGCGGATTCAGAACGAAATCGGCATCACCTTCCTGTTCGTCACGCATGACCAGGAAGAGGCGATGGCGATGAGCGACCGGCTGGCGGTGATGTCCAAGGGCAAGATCGAGCAGGTGGGCACCCCGGCGGAGGTTTATGACCACCCCGCGACGGAGTTCGTGGCCTCGTTCCTGGGCGCCTCGAATCTCATTCCGGGAACGGTGACCGAATGCAGCGCCGAGGCGGCGATGGTGCGGCTGGAGGACGGTGTGGCCGTGCGGGTGCCGGCCCAGGCGCTGCGGAACATCTCCGGTTCCGAAGTGAAGCTAGGCGTGCGGCCTGAGAAATTCCTGGTGCTGGCCCCTGGCGAAGCCGAAGAGCCGGGCTGGAACACCATCGAGGCCGTGGCCGGGGTTTCGGTCTATCTCGGCGTGAGCCGCCAATACATTATGGAAAGCAAGACAGGCCGCGAGCTGAGCGTATACGCTCAGAATTCGGGCCGCGCGGGAGAACTTGCCCCGGGCGAGACTGTGCGCCTAGCCTGGAACCCGGACCATACCTTTGCCGTCGCAGCCAATCAATCTTAACCACAAGGAGATTAGCATGAGCCAAGATGACCAGAACGCCGGGGATCGCCTCCAGGCATTCTACCGCGGCCTCACCCAGCCGCGTTTGACACGGCAGAATTTCCTGCGTGGCTCGGGCGCCGCACTGATGGCGGCCCTCGCGCCGCAGATCGCCCAGGCGGAAACAGTGACCGACTGGGCGGCATGGTGGGCCAAGCAAAAGCCGACCAAGGAGTTCGTGTTCGCGAACTGGCCGCTTTATATCGACGTGGATTCCGACGGGAAGACCCACCCCACTCTGGATGCCTTCACCAAGCAGACCGGCATCAAGGTGAAGTATCAGGAAGTGATCCAGGACGATCCTTCCTTCTATGCGAAGGTCGCGCCGGTGCTGAAATCCGGCCAGCCGACCGGCTATGACATGATGGTGATCACCGATGGCTGGTACCTCACCGAATTGCTGCTGCAAAAGTTCCTGGTGCCGCTCTGGCGCGAGAAAGTGCCGAATTTCGACAAATATGCAGGCCCCAGCGTGAAGAATCCGCCCTATGACCCGGGCAACAAGCACAGCATGGTGTGGCAGTCCGGCCTTACCGGCATCGGCTATAATCCCAAGCTGACCAAGCGCGAGATCACCAGCATCGACGATCTGTGGGACCCGGCCTTCGCCGGCCATA
>JAGWOU010000078.1 GCA_028870815.1 Rhodospirillales bacterium
AATCAGCCTCGGCAGAGCCCTCGACGAACCCCACCTCCTCCGCCGTACCGGAAAAATCAAACATGCGCCCGGCATCGCGCCCATCGGCCCGATGCACATGCCGCACATAAATCACCGGCTTGCCCGCCGCCTCGAATCCCTCGATCAACGCGTTGATCCGCTTCAGAGATTCGTCAAACTCCGGCACACATAACGGGGATTCCGGCAACGCGTAGACATTCTGTACGTCGATCACCAACAGCGCGGTTTGTGTCATGAAAAAGCTCCCCGGAAATGAAACTCCGGGGAGCTTAACGCTTACGCCGCCTCGGCGAGATAACCGCCGATTACCAATCCTGCTTCTGAGCCGGAAACTTTCACGGTATCCCCGTCTTTCACAGCCCCTTCCAGGATCAACCCGGCCAACGGGTTCTGCAGGTTGCGCTGAATCACCCGCTTCAACGGCCTCGCCCCATAAACCGGATCATACCCGGCCTCGGCCAGCCAGTCCTGGGCGGATTGGTCAAGATCCAGCCTGATATTCCGGTCAGCCAGCAGCTTTTCCAACCCGCGCAGCTGAATGGTGACAATGGTGCCCATATCCGTCCGCTGCAACCGGCGGAACAGCACAATCTCATCCAGCCGGTTCAGGAATTCCGGCCGGAAATGCTCGCGCACCCGCGCCATCACCCCAGCTTCGGCCATGCGCACATCTTCGCCTTCCGCCTGCGCCGCCAGAATGTCGGACCCGAGATTGGAGGTCAGCACGATGATGGTGTTTTTGAAGTCCACCGTGCGTCCCTGCCCATCGGTCAGCCGGCCATCGTCAAGCACCTGGAGCAGCACATTGAACACATCTTCATGTGCCTTCTCCACCTCGTCGAACAGCACAACCTGATACGGCCGGCGCCGCACCGCTTCGGTCAGCACGCCACCCTCGTCATACCCCACATAGCCCGGAGGCGCGCCAATCAGCCGGGAAACCGCGTGCTTCTCCATGAACTCGCTCATGTCGATCCGCACCATCGCCCGCTCATCGTCGAACAGAAACTCGGCCAGCGCCTTGGTCAGCTCGGTCTTGCCCACGCCGGTCGGGCCCAGGAACAGAAAACTGCCAATCGGCCGGTTCGGGTCCTGCAACCCGGCCCGCGCACGCCGCACGGCGTTGGAAACCGCCACAAGGGCTGCCTCCTGCCCCACCACGCGCTGCCGCAGATTATCCTCCATATGCAGCAGTTTGGCGCGCTCGCCCTCCAGCATCTTCTCGACCGGCACACCGGTCCAGCGGGAAACAACGGCGGCAATTCCTTCCTCCGTCACCGCCTCGTTCACCATATTGCCGTCCTGCTGCTGGCTGAGTTGCTTCTCCAGTTCCGGAATCCGGCCGTAAAGCAGCTCGGACGCTTTCCCGAGGTCGCCTTTACGCTGCGCCAGCTCCACTTCGTTGCGAGCGTGGTCAAGCTGCTCCTTCACCTTCTGCACGTCGGCAAGCTGCGCCTTCTCCGCCTGCCATTTCGCCGTCATCTCGGCAGAACGCTCATCCAACTCGCCCAGCTCGTACTCCAGCTTCTCCAGCCGGTCCCGGCTGGCGGCATCGGTCTCTTTCCGCAGCGCCTCACGCTCAATCTTCAACTGGATCAAACGGCGATCCAACTCATCCAGCGCCTCAGGCTTGCTATCTACTTGCATCCGCAAACGGCTCGCCGCCTCGTCCACCAGGTCGATCGCCTTATCTGGCAAGAACCGGTCGGTGATGTAGCGGTTAGAAAGTGTAGCCGCCGCCACCAGCGCGCTGTCAGTAATGCGCACGCCGTGATGCAGTTCGTACTTCTCCTTGATCCCGCGCAGGATGGAGATGGTGTCCTCAACGCTCGGCTCGTCCACAAACACGGGCTGGAAGCGCCGCGCCAGCGCCGCGTCCTTCTCCACATATTTTCGGTACTCATTCAGCGTGGTCGCCCCCACGCAATGCAACGCGCCACGGGCCAGCTCCGGCTTCAACAGGTTGGAGGCATCCATCGCCCCATCCGCCTTGCCCGCGCCCACCAGCGTATGCATCTCGTCGATGAACAGGATGATCTCGCCCTCGGCGGACTCGACCTCCTTCAGCACCGCCTTCAGCCGCTCCTCGAACTCACCCCGGAATTTCGCACCTGCCACCAGCGCACCCATATCCAGCGCCAGCACGCGTTTATTGCGCAAGGATTCCGGCACGTCACCATTCACGATGCGCAGCGCCAAACCTTCCACAATCGCTGTCTTGCCCACGCCGGGCTCGCCAATCAGCACGGGGTTATTCTTCGTCCGCCGCGCCAGCACCTGGATCGTGCGCCGTATCTCCTCATCGCGCCCAATCACCGGGTCCAGCTTCTGGCCGCGCGCCGCTTCCGTCACATCGCGCGCGTATTTCTTCAGCGCGTCGAATTGCTGCTCGGCGGTGGCGCTATCCACCCTGCGGCCCTTGCGCACATCGTTCACCGCCTTTTCCAGCGCCTGGGCCGAAACACCAGCCGCCTTCAAAGCGCGAGAAGCCGCATTATCACTCGCCGCCAGCGCCACCAGCATCCGGTCCTGCGCCACGAAACTGTCGCCAGCCTTCTGCGCGGCCTGCTGGGCGGCATCGAGCACGCGCACCAGATCCGGCGTCACATTCGGCTGGCCAGCCCCGGCCCCCTGCACTTTCGGCAATTTCGCCACGGCGGCATCCACCGCCTGCTTGGCCGCCTGCGGATCGCCCCCGGCAATGCGGATCAGACCGCTGGCCGCGCCTTCCTCATCATCCAGAAACGCCTTCAGCAGATGCTCCGGCGTGATCTGCTGATTATATTCACGCATCGCAATGGTCTGCGCTGCCTGAATAAAGCCACGCGCCCGCTCGGTGAACTTCTCGAAATCCATTTTATACTCCCTTCCTCGTCCCTGTATCCCAGGCAACGCACAAGGCAACGCCCCTCAATAGGCGACGCAACCTTGCCAAACCAATATGGGCAAGGCCATGATTTGGCTCAAGTGCTTATGAGAAGGTAAATCGGCCAGATGCGCATCGAATCCCTGTTTCGCTACCCGGTGAAAGGGCTAACGCCTGAACCTCTCATCCAGGCCAGTCTCACTCCAGGCAAATGCATCCCGTGGGACCGCGCCTTCGCCCTCAAACAAGGCGATGCTGACCTGGACGTGGAAAACCCCACCTGGCTGCACAAGACCAATTTCATGTGCCTGGCGAAAAACGCTATCGCCGCGCGGCTGGACGCGAAGTTCGATGAAACCACCAGGACCCTGAACGTGACCAGCCCGGAGGCCAGCATCTCCGCCTCACCCTTCACGCCAGAGGGCCAAGCCGCGCTGACCCAATATTTCACTGCCTTTCTGGGCGAGGAAGCGCGTTACGGCCAGAATAACGCGGCCCCGCAATTCCATTTTTTCCCCGGCCACAGCTTCTGCGATCACGAAACCCAAGTCGTCAGCCTCATCAGCCTGTCCTCCATCGCGGCATTGGAACAAGCGGTGGCGGCCAAGCGGCACAAGATGCGCTTCCGTGCCAATATCTATATCGAAGGATCGGAGCCCTGGGAGGAATTTTCCTGGATGGGCCGCACCATCGCTGTCGGTGAAACAGAGATGGTGGTGCAGGCCCGCACCCCCCGCTGCCCGGCGACGATGGTGAACCCGGACACCGCCTTGCGCGACGCCAACCCGCCAAAGGAATTGCGCGAGCATTTCGGCCATATCGATCTCGGGGTTTTCGCCGAAGTCACCAAGGGCGGGGAAATCCGCCCGGGTGATCAGATCAGGCTGCTTTAGCCCGCCTCTCCTTCGGCGGGTAAAACCGCAAAATCGCCAGCAGCAGCAAAATCCCCGGTAAGGCCGCCGCCGCGCAAATCTCGAAAAAGGCGATATACCCCGCCCGCTCCACAACGAAGCCGCTGGCCCCCGCCACCGTATGCAGGGCCATCGGCGCCAGCGAGGAAAACAGCGCATATTGCGTGGCCGTATGCTCCGGCGCGCACAGGCCGGATAAATACGAGAGAAACGCCGTATCTGAGAATGTGCCTATAAATGCTTCCGTCGCCGCGATCCCGGCCAGAATATGCGGCGTATGCGGATACATCCCCAGCAAGGGGTAAAGGCAGAGAGCCGCCCCCTGCAAAACCGAGGTTGCGAGCAGCGCCCGCCCCACGCCGATCCGCGCCACCAGAATCGCCCCCGCAGCCGTGCCCGCCAGCCCGCACACCAGCACCACCGGCCCGTTGGCAATGGCAATCGCCGTCCGGTTAAACCCCAGCGCAAGATAAAAGGGCGAGAGCATCGGGTCACCCAGCGCGCCGCCCAACCGATAGAGCAGCACGAAGGCCAGAATCACCAGGGCCCCGCGCCGGGCCAGAAATTCCGTGAAAGGCTCCACCACCGCCTGAGTGAAGCGCGCTCTCAGGTTCACCGCTGTCGTCTCCCGCGTCACCTCCGGCTCGGGGGCGAATAACGCCGCCAGGGGGCCGATCAACGCCAGCGCCGCCACCAGCCCCACCGCGCCATGCCAACCCAGATAGCTGGAAAGCACCGTGGCGCCGGAGAAGGAGACCATCATCGCCACGCGGTACCCCCAAACCTCGCAGGCCAGCGCCACACCCTGCAAGCGCGGCGCGAAGCTCTCAATTCTCCAGGCATCGATGATGATGTCCTGACTGGCCGAGCAGAATGCCACCAACGCTCCAAGCCCCAGGCTCAGCCACACATTCCGCGCCGGGTCACTCAACGCCAGCGCGGCGATGCTCAAAGCCAGCGCCAATTGCACCGGAATCAGCCATCCCCGCCGCCGCCCGAAAAACAGCGGCTTCGCCTCGTCGAAAAACGGAGCCCAGACAAATTTCAAAAGATAAGCCAGCCCGATATTCGCCGTCAGCCCGATCAACCCCAACGGCACATGCTCGCTCGCCATCCACAGCCGCAAGGTCGGGCCGGAAAGCGCCCAAGGCAGACCAGAGGAAAACCCCAGCACCGCCATCAGCCCCAGCCGCCCGAGATCAGGCCTCGTCAGCGCGGCCCGCGCCGGAGCCTCCATCAGGGGGTGTGATCGTCAATATTGCCGGACTTGACGAAACTGCCGTCAACAAGCCGCCCCTCGTCTCCCGGCTGCATGCCTGCCAGGCATGGCCCCTGCCATTGCAAAGAAGACGTCATCGACATTTCGCCCAACGAAGTGCTGAAATTCGCCTTCAGTTGAACTGATTTATCGCTCCTATAATCCAGCGTCTCGTGAATCGTCACCGTGCCCGCGGGTTGCGAGCAAGTGCCGTCGATACTGTAGTTCGCGCCGGAGCCGGAAACGTTCAGCTGGCTGCACCGGCCCTGTCCGGAGAGCAGAAATTTTTGGTCCGTCGCCGGATCCACGCAGGTCAGCGTCAACACATTCTGTGCCTGTGCCATCGGCTGGCCATCGGGCCCCGTCACGCTGGTGGTGCTTTGCCACAGCCCCGGCGCACGGGCGGGCAGCACATCCGCCCAGGCCAACCCCGCCACAGAGAACGCCAGAACCAGTCCGCCCGCTACGAATCTTGCCATGCGCGGCAGGTTACCCAGCGTCATTCCCCGGCGCAATGGCGGCATGTGCCCGGGGTGTTGGCGCCCGCTCCGCCAAATGGCTATACTACCAGAAGTAGCAAGGGAAGCACGATGACGGTCTGGTTAGACGTTGACGATCTGATCCGTTTTTTCCAAATCGCAAAGCGGCCAACCGGTATTCAGCGTTTCAGCTTCGAGGTCTGCGCCGCCGCCCTGTACGGCAACAGCGCGGAACTAGGCTTCTGCCGCCGGAACGAGCTTGGAACCCGCCTCCTTCCGGTCAATTTCACAGCCTTGGAAGCGCACGTCCGCGCCACGGCGGATCAGTTGGACCACACCGCGCCGGCACCACACGCCCCGCCAGCGCCGTCACCGGACACCTCGCCATCACAGCTCTTCCAGGCGGCAAGGCGCCTGCCGCTGCCCTACCGTCTGCCGCTGGGCGAGATTTACCGCTCAGGCATCACCACTGGCCGCGCCTTGAAAGCTTTGGCTAAAGCAAGCCTTGCCACCTCGCGTCCCGCGCCATCCCCCCTTCAGCCAGCCGCGCGCATTGCGGCTGAAGCAGAATCACAGCCCATCGTTCTGCGATCCGGGGACTGGCTGATCAATCTCGGCGCCTCCTGGGAGCGCCCCTACTCGCCCACCTTCCTGAATCATCTGGCCAGCGCCGGCGCCCGTTTCGGCCTGTTCGCGCATGACATGATCCCCGATCTGTTTCCTGAATGGTGCACCCAATCCATGGTGCGCGATTTCTCATCCTGGCTGGATGACACCGTCCCCCGCACAGACCGCATGTTCGCCATTTCCAACCATACGCTGAAAGACCTGCAATTCTGCCTCGAACGCCGCAACCACATTGTGCCGGCACGCACGCTGCTGCCCCCCGGCGGCAATGGCGGCATGCCAGCAACATCTCTTCCCCGCCCTATCACGCTGCCTTATGTGCTCATGGTCGGCACCATAGAGGCGCGCAAAAATCATGGCGGCATGCTGCGCGTATGGCGGCACCTTGTTAACAATCCACCCGCCAACGGCGTGCCACTTCTGGTTTTCGCCGGCAAAGCCGGCTGGCTGATGGACGATCTGATGCAACAGCTGGAAAACGCCTCTTATCTCGACGGCAAGATTTTATTCATCGACCAGCCATCTGAGACCCAGCTCGCGGCGCTATATCAGCATTGCCTCTTTACGCTTTACCCTTCGCTTTATGAGGGCTGGGGTTTACCGGTCACGGAATCACTTTGCCACGGCAAACCTGTCATGGCGTCGAGCAGTTCCGCCATCCCTGAAGCCGGCGGCCCCTACTGCTGTTATTTCGACCCCGACAACATTACCCAAGCACAGGAAAAAATCCGCCTTTGGATTGAAGAGCCCGAACTAGTCTCGCGCATGACGACACGCATCGCGTCGGATTTTGCCCCCCCGCAATGGCGCGACACGGCGCGCGCGTTGCTGGAGTGGTGTTTACCAGAAGCCGGATTCGCCGCAGCCGCGGCGGATTAATCCCCCTTCAGGCGTCAACAAGCCATAGACTTAATTCGTTAAAGCTGGCTCATCGTTCCGGCTCGTCCGGGCAAATAATTTATCGCCGGGCCGAATATATTAACCAATCATTCGCGGCGCATTTCAGGCTGCATTTGTAAACGCGCGGGAAACCGTGACCGCGCGCCAAGCACGCATAAAAAACCAAGTATTAATCAATTTTTCTATCTAATCTTAAATTTTGTATTACACGCGCTATGATTGAAAAAATTTATTGACGATTACTCGTATTGGTTGTATTTATTGCCTCATCTTAACGGAGGCCTTCGTGAAACTCTT
>JAGWOU010000079.1 GCA_028870815.1 Rhodospirillales bacterium
TAGGAAAAATTTAGTCCCGTGGAACCGCCCAGCTTTTCCTCATTGCCCGCGTTATTAACGCCGGGCAGCCCAGCCAGCGAAGCATATAGGTGTTGTCGTTATGGCGCGCTTCAGTTCGCCATTGCAGCTTCTAACGCCGCAATCGCGGAGAGCAACGCCGTGCGGGCCTGCACCTCACTCAAAGCAGCCTGTACCGCATTGGTCTGCGCGGTCAGCACGGTCGTGTAATCAATCGCACCCGCGCGGTACTGCGCGGCGGAAAGGTTGAAGGCAGCCTCAGCGGTCTGCGAAGCAGCCGCGGCACGGCCCAGCGCCACGCGCCCATTTTGCACCGCCGCCAACGCATCGGCCGCCTGCGCAAAAGCGTTGAGCACGGCAGCATGATACGCCGCCAGTGCACCCGCCAACTGCGCCTGCGCCGCGTGCTTATGCGCCCGCAACTCCCCGCCGTTATAAAGCGGCGCCAGCAAATTCCCCGCCAGCACCCAGAAGGCCGAGCTGGTATTGAACAGCGCGCTGGCGGTCTCCGCCACATAGCCGCCGGTCGCGGAAAGGTTGAAATCCGGGTACATATGAGCCACCGCGATACCAAGTGCCGCATGTTGCGCCGCCACCTGCGCCAAGGCGGCGCGAATGTCCGGCCGGTCAGCTAAGTAAGTACTTGGCAATTCCACAGGCACATTCTGCGGCAAGGCCAAATCCGCCAGGCCCAGCCCGGCTGCGGAAAAATCCGCCGGCAACACGCCGGTCAACACGGCCAGCCTGTCGCGCTGCTGCTGCGCCGCGGTCTGCAATGGCGGCAAAGTCGCCTGCGTGCCAAGAATCACGCTCTGCTGCTGCAACACGCTCAGGCGCGGAATCGCCCCGTCCGTATATTCGCCTTGCAGCAAATTCAGCAGATTCTGCTCTGCGGCGATGATGCGCTCCGTGGTGGTGATCTGCGCCTCATCCCCCGCCAACGCGATAGCGGCAGCCGCGATATTGCCCGCCACGCTCTGCCGCGCGGCATCCAGCTCCGCCGCCTGATAGGCGGCCAGAGCCTGGCCATTTTGGAACGTATAGTGCCGGGCACCAAACAGCCCAGGGTCGTAGCTGACCTCACCCGCCAGCGAGTAGATCGTGTAAGGCGGGTAACCGTTCGGGCCGGTGGGGTAGGATTGCCGGGAGGCAGCAGGGTCGCCGGGCGGCTCCAACTGCACTTGCGGCAAAAACGCGCCATTCGCGGCGCTGGCATTAGCCTGGGCTGCGTTCAAATTCGCCTGCGCCTGCAAAATGCCGTTATTCGCCCGCAACCCGCTTTGCTCCAGCGCATCCAAGGCCGGGTTGTTGAACATCCTCCACCAGTCCCGGCTCACCGGCGCAGCCGCCACATTCTGGCCCGGCAGATAGGCCGAAACCTGCACGGCGGTATCGGGCTTGGCCAAAGGCGGCGCGCAACCCGCCAGAGCCAGAGCCAGCGCCAGGGTGGCCCGGTTAACGCGCATGGTGGCGGCGCCTGTGCAGCAGGCAATATATCGCCGGCACGGCAAACAGCGACAGTACGAAGCCGCCCCCCATGCCCGTCGCCAATACCACGCCCAAATCGTAGCGGATGGTCGCCTGCGGCCCCGTGGCCAGCAACAACGGCATTGCCCCGCCCAGCAGCGCCAGCGTGATCATCAAAATCGGCCGGAAACGCAGCCGCGCGGCGCGCATCGCGGCGGCCTGGAGAGGAAAGCCAAGCTCTCGCCCTTCATGCGCCACTTGCACGAACAATATCCCTTGCCGGGCGATCAGCCCCCATACGGTCAGCAGCGCGATCTCGGTGACAATGTTCAGCGTCGCCCCACCGGCTACACAGAGCAGAAGCGGCCCCAGGCTGGCCAGCGGCACGGTGGTAATAACCACGAATGGATCCCGCAGGGAGCGGAACTGCGCCGCCAGTAGAAAGAACAGCCCCGCCAGCCCGAAGGCGAACAACCGCGCATTCTGGGCATTCGCCTCGCGGTAGGTTTCAGAGGGGCCGCTATAGCCGAAGCTCAGATCCCGTGTGTTCTGCGCGGCGAAGGCGCGGCGCAGAACGTCCAGCGCCCGGCTCATCGGCACGCCTGCATGCGGCTGCGCCTGAATGTTCACGCTCGGCAGCCCTTGCCAGGAACCCAGCGCGTTCGGCATCTCGCTGCCCGCCAGAGAGGTCACTGTAGCCAACGGCACGGTCTTGCCGCTGGCGGTCTGCACCGGCAGCGCCAGCAGGGTCTGCGCGGCGGTATCCTCGGGCAACGCCAGCGTCACGTTCAGGGAATCACCATTCACGCTCACCTGGCCGAGCTGCCCATGCGAAAGCGCGGCACTCACCACATCGTCGATATCTGCTTCCCGAATCCCCAGTTGTGCGGCCAGCATCTGGTTGATGCGCAGGCTGTACTGGAATTGCGGCTGACCCGGTGAGATCTGCACGAAATCGAAGGCGCCACTGGCATAGGCAGCGCTCTGCATCTTGTCGGCAATCGCCAACAGCCGCGCGGCGCTTGCCTGGCCGGATACATTCACCGACACCGGCAGGTCCTGCGCGCCGGGCAAACCGGTATCCTGCGCAACATAAGCGGCCACGCCTGGCAACGCGGCTAGCGCGCTGGTCAGCTTGGCGACAGAAGCGGCGGCTTCCTCCGGCGTGTTGAAAGTGTAGCCACCGAATACCGCATGATACTGCTCCACCGCCACCAGCCAGTCGGGCATATCGGGGTAAACCCGATGCATCACCCGCTCCATCTGCATGGCCTGGCCGTTAAGGTAACCCTGCGAGGCGCCGTTCGGCCCGGCGGCAAAGATGTTCACGTCCAGCCCGTCCGGCGCCGGGTCCAGGTTGCGCGGCGCATAACGCGCCAAAATGCCGCCGCCCACCGCCACCAGCACCACCGCCGCCAGCACCAGCCAGGGCTGGCGCAGCACGGGTTGCAGCAAGCGCAGATAAAGCGCGCGGATACGGTCGATAAATCCGGCACGCTCGCTATGGGTATGGAACCGGCTCGCCCACATCGCGATGCTCGGCACAATCCCCAGCGCCACGGTCAGGGACAGCAAAAACGCCGCGATGAGCACCAGCGCGAAAGGGCGGAACAGAGCGGCAGTGAGACCGGAGAGAAAACCGAGCGGCAAAAAGGCGACGACAAGCGTGGAGGAAATCGCTGCCAGCACCGGCGCAAGTCGAGTTATGGCGGCGGCGGCGGCCTCGCGCGGTTGCGCGCCCTCGGCGGTGCGGCGGAAAATATCCTCCACCACCACAATCGCGTCATCCACCACCAGCCCCACCGCCAGCACCAGCGCGATGATGGTGAACAGGTTGAAACTCTGCCCGCAAATCTTCATCACGATGGCCGCCCCCAGCAGCGAGAGCAAAATCGCCAGCAGCGGTGCGGCGGCGGCGCGGAAACTGCCCAGCGCCGCCACGGTGATAAGGCCAACCAGCAAAATCGTCACCAGCAAGGTAATCGCCAAATCATGCAGCGATTCTGAAACGCCGATGGACTCATCGTAACTCACCACCAGCTTCACGCCGGGTGGCATCATCGGCTGAATCTGGGCGAGCAGCCTGCGCACGCCCGATGCGACATCGATGATATTGCCCGATGGCGCGATGCCCGCGGCGATGTATACGCAAGGCACGCGGTTCCACCACGACATACCTGCCTCAGGCGGAAGGTTGACCGCTGCCGTGGCCACATCCCCCAGCCTTGCAGTGCCATTGGCGCCTACATTTACTGGCAAAGCCAGCAGGGCCCGGGGCGAAATGAGTCCGCCGCCCATATTCACCGGCGTGGCCGCCGCGCTGTTGCGCAAGCTGCCCGCCGAAGCGACGACACTGGCATCCGACAACCGCTGGGCGATCTGCGCCGTGGTTAAACCCTGCGCCAGCAACCGCAAGGGATCAGCCGTCAACTGCAAGGAGGGGCCGGAGGAATACAGCGTCACCGGCCCTATGCCCGGCACAGTCTCCAGCCTTGGCACAATGTTGCTGATGGTGAAGGCCGTCACATCCGCCTCGCCCAAGCTTGCCGGAAACAGCACGGAAATGTTCAGTTCCTGATTGGCATTGTCATCCCCCACGATCTTCATGGTGGAGGGCTGCACCGCCGCGGGCATCACATCCCTGGTCGCGTTCGCGGCGGCCAGTATTTCCGCGAACACCGTATCCGGCACGGCGCCAGGGGCCAGAAAGGCCTGAATATCCGAATTACCAGGCTGGGTAGAGCCGCTGACGTATTTCACGCCGGAAATTGCCGTAAACGCGTTCTCCAGCGGCAGCGTCACGAACTGGTCCACGCTGGCGGCATCCGCGCCCGGAAAATTCGTTATAACCTCGATATAGCGTGGCGGAATGATCGGGCTGGAGCGGATCGGCAGCGTGACCGCAGCAGCCGCCCCGAACAGCGCCAGCGCGCAGGCGGCAAGCCCCACGAGCACCGGCTGACGCAGCAATTTCGCCCAGATGCTCAAGGTGCGGCAAGGCTCACGCGCTGGCCATCATTCAGCTTGAACCCACCCAACGCCACAATCTTCTGGCCGGCTTTCAGCCCCGGCGCGGAAACGATGCTGTTCTTGCCCGCGCTGTCCAGGATTTTCACATAAAGGCTATGCAGCACAAAGCCGCCGTGCTCCGGGCTGATCGCAAAAACATAAGGCCCCAGCATGGAATCGTTCAATGCCGCGTTCGGCACAGAATACGCCGCCACCGGCGCGCCGGTGGCGATCTTCACCACCCCGTTCATGCCCGAAAGCAAGGCTGCGGCCTCACCGCCCAGGCGCCCTTCCGCGTCCCTCGCGTCAAGTTTGCTATCCAGCGCGGGACTGATCGCCGTGAGCGTACCAGGAGCGATCACGGTCTCGCCCGCACCAAGAGGTGCGATGAAGCTGAACTCCTCCCCCGGCATGAGGCTGGCGGCCTCGGATTGCGGCACGGTGAAATAAACCTTCAACCGCCCCGGCGCGGTTAGCGTCACCACTGTTTGCCCGGCCTGCAAATAATCGCCGGGGTCGATGGCGCGGATGCCGGCCGTTCCGGCAAACGGTGCGATAATCTCGCCCTGCGCCACTTCTGCCTTGTCCAGCCTTATCTGGGCCTCGTCCTCTGCCAGCGCCGCTTGCGCCTGGTCCAGCGCCGCCTGGCTGGCGCCGGAAATCGTCATCAACTTTTCCGTGCGTGCCAGGTTGCGGGTGGATTGCACGAGCTTCGCCTGATCCAACGCCAATTGGGCCTGTTGCTGACCGATATCCAGCACCACTAGAACCTGGCCCTGCCGCACCGCCGCGCCGGATTGGAAATTAACCGCCGAGACAACGCCACCCCGCACCGGAGCCAGCGTCGCCTCCTCGGCGGCGGTAAGATGCGCCGCCAGTTCCGCCTGGGCGCGCCATTGCACCGGCACCGGGCGCACAGCCGGCACCTGTGTTACCGTCTGAGCCTGCGCCACCTCCGCGGTAATGCTGGCGGCGGCGAGGCAGAAAACAAAAACCTTCCAGTTTCGCAATTTTACCTCGTCTTCGCCCCAGCATCACCGCTCAAATCAATAGCCCAACCTAAGAACCAGGCGTATTGTTCGTCGCGATGCCGATATCCGTGATTCCAGCCTTGCGGACAAGATCCATCACACTCATCAATTGTTGCAATTTGGTGCCTTTATCTCCGGCCACAATCACATCCGTGTCATGCCCGGCCTTGACAGTTTGGAGGTAGGACTCAAGCTGATCAGCGCCCATCACATGATCTTTCACATGCATCAGTCCTTTTTGGTCGATGATGATCACCACCTCGGTATGCGGCAACGGCTGGGCGGTGGACGCACCGGGCAAATGCAAGGTCACGCCCGAATCCGGGATCATTTTCAGCACGATCATCACGAAGAACACCAGAAGGAACATCATGATGTCGATCATAGGGATGATTTCGAGGCGCGGCTTTTCGCGCTCCAGCATCGCGTTATGGCGGCGGCGCAGAGCCATGGTTCAGCCCCCCATGCCGGCGCGCAGCGTGCGCGGCGCAACCTCGGTCACACCCACGCCCTTGCCATGCACGCGGTTGATAAGAACCAGCTTGATCAGCTCAAGCTGGTGGAAAATATCCCGTGTCAGATTCGAGAAATAATTCACGAAATACACGGCGATGATGGCAACGAACAGGCCGGAACCCGTGGAGTAAAGTGCATCGGAAATGCCGCCCGTCACCTGTGCGGTGGAACCGGGTCCGGTGATCACGCTGAACGCCTCGATCATGCCGATGATGGTGCCGAACAGGCCCAGCAACGGCGCGATGGTTACGGTCGTGTCCAGCACCCAAAGCCCGCGCGAGATCTTCGGGCTTGCGGCCATGATCTCCTCCTCCAGATGCAACTCCATCTCTTCCGAAGTCTCGCCGCGCGAGGCGACGGCCGTGGAGATCAAGTGGCCTTGCAGCGTGTCCTCCTTGGTGCTCGCCAGGCCCTGCAACCCGGCAATGTCCTGATACGGCACCTGGCGCAGCTTGTTATGAATATCCTTGCCCTGGGCGAGAACTTTCTTGAGAACATAGAGACGCTCAATGATGACGATGAGTGCGATGAGCAGCACCACCGCCATCACGATCATCAATCCCCCGGAAACTTTTACCGCGTGGATGATTTCTTGCATTTGTCTATACTCCTTAAGCCGTTCTGGCTTGACCAAAATGAGGTTGAAGTTGCGGCGCTGCGTTAATCAACGCCGCCGTGTATGGGTTCTGCGGCGATGAAATCAGCGCCGCGGTATCATTCAGTTCCACGATCCGCCCAGCGTTCAGCACCGCAATCCGGTCGGCCATATAGCTCACCACCGCGAAGTCATGACTGATAAGGATGTAAGAAAACCCATGGCGCAGAGAGAGATCTTTCAAAAGGTTGAGCAGCATGGCCTGGGTCGAGACATCCAGCGCGGAGGTCGGTTCATCCAGAACCATCAACGAAGGTTCGGCGGCCAGCGCCCGCGCGATGGCGATGCGCTGTGCCTGCCCGCCGGAAACGGCCCCCGGAAACCGTGCCGCCATTTCCGGATTCAACCCTACCTGGCCCAGCAACTCCCGCACCCGTGCGGCCAGTTCCACGTTCCTCAGTCGCCCCGCCAGCCGCAATGGCTCGGCGATGATCTCGCCGATCGTCATGCGCGGATTCATGCTCTCCCGCGGATCCTGAAACACCACCTGGATCTTCCGCCGCAGTTCCCGGCGCGCCATGCTGGTCAGAGTTCTGAAATCCCGCCCGTCCAGCAAAACCGCGCCATCATAGCGGACCATTTGCAAAACCGCGCGGCCTAGAGTGGATTTGCCTGACCCACTCTCTCCCACCA
>JAGWOU010000080.1 GCA_028870815.1 Rhodospirillales bacterium
GTCGGGCACCTCGACATCTACATCATCGGGGTCAAGCGCCGGTTTCACAACCTTTTTCTGCTCTTCCGGCAGAGGCGCCGTGCGCTTCAACCGCGGCTGCTCGGCGGGTTGCTCCGTGCCGCATTTCGGGCACAAGACAGGGTTCTTGCCAAGATCGAAGAATCTCGACCCGCAGGAAACGCAGGTATGTTTTTCGCCAAGTTCCGGTTTCGCCATGTCAAACCTCGGGTAGAATGGGCCACATCAATCAAGGGCGGCGCGATGCCATGCCATTGCTTCTATGTCAAACGCTATGAGCCATGCTAAGCGCGCGACTATGGATCAGCTTTCTCCACGCCCCCACCTGTCCCACCGTCCCACGAGCCCGCTTTCCGGGCGCACCACCGTCCCGGGCGACAAATCCATCAGCCACCGCGCTCTTATGTTCGGTGCGCTCGCCGTCGGCCAGACCCGCATCTCCGGCCTGCTGGAAGGCGAGGATGTGCTGCGCACCGCCACTGCGATGCGCGCTTTAGGCGCCGAAATCAGGCGTGAGGGCACAGACTGGTTGGTTTCCGGCCGTGGTCTCGGCGGGCTGACCGAACCAGCGGATGTGCTGGACATGGGCAATTCCGGCACCGCCGCGCGGTTGCTTACAGGTATCCTCTCCACCCACGAGCTTTATGCAGTCATCACTGGCGATGCGTCACTGCGTAAACGCCCCATGGGCCGCGTGATCGAACCACTGCACGCAACAGGAGCGCAATTTTTCGCTCGCGCGGGCAATCGCCTGCCGCTCACCATCCTGGGTGCGCGTGACCCGATGCCTCTTACCTACCGTTTGCCGGTTGCCTCGGCGCAGGTAAAATCGGCCGTGTTGCTCGCGGGGCTCAACGCCCCCGGCTATACTGAAGTGGAAGAGCCGGAACCCACCCGCGATCATTCGGAAAATATGCTCCGCCACTTTGGCGCCGAAGTGCAGGTGACTGAGGCTGGCATGGGCCGGCATATCCGCCTTAAGGGCCAGCCAGAGCTAAGAGCAGCCGATGTGGCAGTACCAGGCGACCCCTCCTCTGCTGCTTTTCCGCTGGCCGCAGCCCTGCTCGTGCCAGGCAGTGCGGTCACCGTCGCCAATGTCGGGCTCAATCCGCTCCGCACAGGGCTTTTCCTGACGCTGCGGGAAATGGGGGCCAAGCTCGAGGTCACTGCTCAGCGTCTCGCGGGCGGCGAAGCAGTAGGCGATCTTACCGCTTTTTATTCCGAACTTCGCGCCGTGGACGTGCCGCCCGCTCGCGCGCCCAGCATGATCGACGAATACCCGGTTCTAGCCGTACTTTGCGCCGCCGCACGCGGTACATCGCGGCTGCGGGGACTTTCTGAGCTAAGGGTCAAGGAATCCGACCGTCTCAGCGCCACGGCGGCAATGCTCCGCGTAAACGGCGTTAATGTAGAAATTGAAGGAGACGACCTGATTATCCACGGTAACGGCGCCATTCCAGGCGGTGGTCTGGTGGAAACGCATATGGATCACCGCCTCGCGATGTCAGGCTTGGTTCTCGGGCAAACCACCAAGCTCCCTGTACGCATCGACGATGCAAGCTTTATCGAAACGTCTTTCCCCGGCTTTCTAAAGCTAATGTGTCGATTGGGTGCGGAGATGACGGCCGCATGATCATCATTGCCATCGATGGCCCCGCCGCAGCTGGGAAAGGCACATTGGCGCGGCGGCTGGCTGCAGCGCTTAACTTGCCATATCTGGACACGGGCTTGCTTTACCGCGCCACGGCCAAAAGGGTGCTGGAAACGGGAGGAGATCCTGAGAACGCCGAAGCCGCTATGACCGCAGCCAGGGCGTTAACCGAAGCAGATACAGCCCGCCCCGACCTGCGCGACGCCGCAACCTCCAAGGCGGCCAGCCAAGTGGCCTCTATTGCCTCTGTGCGCGCAGCACTCCTCGATTATCAACGCGAATTCGGCAACGCCTATGGCGCGGTACTGGACGGGCGTGACATCGGCACCGTGATATTCCCGCATGCAGACGTGAAGCTTTTCGTCACAGCCAGCGTGGAGGCAAGGGCAAAGCGCCGCCAAGCCGAATTCGCCGCCAGGGGCGAATCCGTATCGCTAGCGGCCGTGATTGCGGATGTGGCAGCGCGTGACGAAGCGGATCGTACCCGCACGGCCGCTCCGCTGATTCCAGCAGAAGATGCGATCCTCATCGACACTACAACGCTAAACGCGGACGAAGCCTTCGCGCACGCACTGGCGGAGATCAAAAACAAAGCCGCAATTCTTGAAAGAATGGCGGCTTTGAAAGATTAGGCGGCTGGTATTTTTAAGTCATACGCCGGTCTGTGAAACGAATTTCGTGATCAGATACGGCTCAAGCCCCTCGGCGCCACCTTCGGAACCATAACCAGAATCCTTGATGCCGCCAAAAGGTGTTTCCGGCAGTGCCAAACCAAGATGATTGATGGTAACCATGCCGGATTCGATATCCGCGCCCAAGGCCGCCACCTTCGCGGCATTGCTTGAAAAAGCGTATGCCGCCAAGCCGTATTCAAGCCGGTTGGCCTCGGCCACCGCTTGTTCGTAACTCTGGAACGGCGCAACCAGCGCCAGCGGGCCAAACGGCTCTTCATGCATCACCCGCGCATCGCCTGGAATGTCGGTCAGCACGGTCGGCTCGAAGAAATATCCCTTGTTACCGGCGCGCTTGCCGCCTGTACGCACCTTCGCACCCTTACCCACCGCGTCGGCAATGAGCCCCTCCATCGCGGCCACGCGGCGGTCATTGGCAAGCGGCCCCATGGTGGTGCCCTCTTCCAACCCATTGCCAAGCTTGAGCGCTTCGCATTTGGCTACAAATTTTTCCAGAAACGGCTCATACACCGCATCCTGAACCAGAAAGCGCGTCGGCGCGATGCAAACCTGACCGGCATTGCGGAATTTCGCTGCGGCCAAATGCTTCACGGCCAAGTCGAGGTCCGCGTCGTCGAACACCAGCGCCGGAGCATGCCCGCCAAGCTCCATCGTCACACGCTTCATATGCCTGCCCGCAAGGCTCGCTAGATGCTTGCCCACGGCGGTCGAACCCGTGAACGAGACCTTCTTCACGGTCGGGTGCGGAATTAGATATTCGGAAATCTCGGCCGGCACACCAAAGACGATCTGCACCACGCCGGCCGGCACACCTGCATCCACATAGCAGCGCACCAGTTCAGCGCAGCTTGCCGGGGTTTCCTCCGGCCCTTTCAAAATAAAGGCACAACCCGCCGCCAACGCCGCTGAAATCTTACGCACGGCCTGGGACACGGGAAAGTTCCATGGCGTGAAACCCGCCACCACACCCACCGGCTCACGCAGGGACAATTGATACACGCCCGCCTGACGCGCCGGAATCACGCGGCCATAGGCACGGCGGCCTTCCTCGGCAAACCAGTCGATCACGTCGGCCGAAACCGCGAGTTCGGCCTTGGCTTCCGCCAGCGGCTTGCCCTGCTCCATCGTCATCAGCGCAGCCATCCCGTTCAGCCGCTCACGCAACAGATCTGCCGCCTTGCGCATAATCTTCGCGCGCTCATAGGCGGAAATCTTTCGCCACGCGGCAAAGCCCTTTGCCGCCCAGTCAAGCGCCTCGTCGAGATCGGCTATGCTGGCATGGGCCAGGGTGCCAATCACCTCTTCGGTCGCCGGGTTAACCACGTCGATGGTTTTGCCGCCCTGCGCCGCGCGCCACTGTCCGCCGACATGCAGCAGTATGTCCTGATACATCTTTAATCCTCCGGATTTACAAGCTTCGCGCCGGTTAGCTTTCTTTGATCAGCTTGCGTAGAATATCGATCATTTCGCTAATCTGGTCAGGCGTGGCCGCAAAAGGCGGTGCCAACACCAGATTATCGCCCGCTGAGCGCAGCACCAACCCGTTTTCAAACGCCTTGCGCAAAATTTCGAAACCACGCTCGCCAGGCTTGCCCTTCGGAGCAACTTCCACCGCGCCAAGAAGCCCAAAGCCACGGGTATCGATTACGCCCGGCATTCCTTTGAAACTGCCGATCTGCTCAAGAAAATCCGGAGCCAATGCCTTTACGCGGCTGAACGTATCTTCTTCACGGTAGATTTTCAGCGTGGCCAGACCTGCCGCGCAGGCGGCAGGATGCGCGGAATACGTATAGCCATGAGCAAATTCGATGGTGTTGGGGGGTGCCGCGTCCTGAATGGCCTGCTGAATCTCATCCCTAACCGCCACCGCCGCCATCGGGATGGAACCGTTTGTAATCGCCTTGGCCATGGTGAGAATATCCGGCGTAGCGCCGAAAGTCTGCGCGGCGAAGGCCTCTCCGGTGCGGCCAAAGCCAGTGATCACCTCATCGAAGATCAGCAATATGCCATGCTTCGTGCAAATCTCGCGCAAACGCTTCAGATACCCCTTCGGCGGCACCAAAATGCCGGTCGAACCCGCGATCGGCTCCACAATGCAGGCGGCAATCGTATCGGCGCCATGAAGATTTACGAACCGTTCCAGATCATCCGCGAGGTCGGCGCCATGCTCGCCCTCGCCCATCTGGAAATAGTTCTCCTTGATATGGGTATGGCGCAGATGCGACACGCCCGGCAGCCCAACCCCGAAGGCTTTGCGGTTCGCCACCATGCCGCCAACCGACCAACCGCCAAAATTCACCCCATGATATCCGCGCTCGCGCCCGATGAAGCGCATACGCTGCCCCTCGCCCCGGGCACGATGATATTGGATCGCCACCTTCAGCGCGGTATCAGCAGCCTCTGATCCAGAGCAGGTGAAAAACACCCGGTTAAGGCCCGCCGGCAGCATCTGCGCCACCTCCGTTGCCAGCCGGAACGCCGTGGGCACGCCATATTGAAACGGTGGCGCGTAATCCAGCTCCTCCATTTGCTTCGCCACGGCTTCACGTATTTCCCGGCGCCCGTGCCCAAGGGGGATACAATAAAGTCCGGACGAAGCATCCAACAGTTTTTCGCCGCGTGTATTATAATAATAGACACCTTCCGCACGTGCGATTAGTCGCGGCTGCTCCTGGAACTGCCGGTTAGCCGTAAACGGCATCCAGTGATGGAAAAGTGGATCATTGCTTGGACGAACCGCTGCGCTCATTGGCTCATACTCCTGATTATCTCGCCACCAGTTTACAATTTTAAACACAGTTGGAAAGTGTTTTCTGGACACAAGGCAGCCGGCAGGCATGAAACGGCCGCGCAACCGCCATGCATCCGGCTGGCGGCTTGCCTGCCCACATGGCACGCGGCATACCCGCCGCACCGGAGACAATCCCATATGACTTGCCAAGTCGCTTACAAGGTTCTGACACAAGCCCAATTCGACAGCTTGCGCAATGGAAGCTTCGCCGGCGCGCCGGTCGACATCGTGGATGGCTACATCCACCTTTCAACCGCCGCGCAACTGGACGAGACGCTTAGCAAGCATTTTTACGGGCAGGACGGGCTGGTCATCGCCTCCATTCCCCTCGCACCATTGGGAGACGCATTGAAATGGGAAACCTCACGCGGAGGCGATCTGTTTCCCCATTTTTACGGCTGCCTCACCATGGATATGGTTGGCGCTTACGCCGTTCTGCAGCACGACAGCCAAGGCCGAGCATTGTTGCCCGGTTGACGCCTATTCCGGGCGCCGCATGTCAAAGCGGCTGTCTGGGCTGATCTCAGTATAAGCTGTAGGGCCACCTGCACGAAGAATCACCTGAGCGCCGAACGTGTCAAACACGCCATCTTTGAGTAGATCGGGCTTGATATGCACCCCCACCACCTCGCCAAGCACCAGCCAAGCCGGCGCGTCCTCCCCGCGCCAGCCTTTCAGCCTAATGATATCCGAAACGCGACATTCAAAATTCACACCCGCTGCGGCAACCATGGGCGGCGCCACCAGTCTCGCTGACGCCTTTTCCAGCCCCGCGAGTTCAAATTCATCCACGCCGTAACGGGCCGGAGCGCTACTCTGGTTCATCGCCGCCGCCAGCTTGCGGTCAGCCAGATTCCAGACAAACTCGCCGGTCTCCCGCGCATTGCGCAGCGTATCCTTCTCACCATTGCTCGAAAAACCGATAATGGGCGGCGTGTAGCAAAAGCCGTTGAAAAAGCTGTACGGCGCCAGATTTACGTTACCATCCCCACCTATTGTGGAAATCCAGCCGATAGGACGCGGCCCTACGATGGCATTGAAGGGATCATGCGTAAGTCCATGTCCCGCGGCGGGCTCGTAAAAATACTTCTGCTTCACGAGTCGCTCCTTGAAAGTCTTAGACCTCTAACCTCTCCGGCACGGCTGAAATGATCACCTGCGCATAGGCATAGGGATATTCATCAGTCAGCGAAACAAATACCTTTGCCACGAGCCCAACCGGCGTGAGTTCGCGCAACCGTTCCAACGCCCCGCCGGAAAGCGCCATGGTGGGCTGGCCGCTAGCCAGATTCACCACATTTAGATCCGACATGAATACACCGCGCGCGAACCCGGTCCCCAGAGCTTTGGCGCAAGCTTCCTTGGCGGCAAAGCGTTTGGCGTAGCTAGACGCGCGGGAGTGTGGACGCCTATCGCTGCGCGCGCGCTCAATTTCTGAGAACACCCTTAAGGTAAAGCGCTCGCCATGCTTCTCAAGCACTTTTTCAATTCGCCTTATATCACAGAGATCGGTTCCCAGGCCGATGATGACTGCCGCAGTCAATTCCGTGCCCGCTCCACCTGGGCGATACCGCTAGCAGCGCGCAACCCGGCGATGACCTGGTTCAGATGCCTTGTATCCTGCACCTCTATGTCCACCAGAGCTTCGAAGAAATCCTGCTGCCGATGAACAATTTTCAAATTGGAAATGGCACCCTCCTGTTTGGCGACGGCATTGGCCAGGGCCGCCAAGGCGCCTGGGGCATTGCTGGCAATGACGCTCACCCGGCCGGTGAATGTCTGCGCCTTGGCGTTGGCCCTCGCCTCCTCGTTCCAGTCTACATCAATAAAGCGCTCCGGCGTCGCCGCGTATTGATCAAGCTGCGCACAATCCTTCGCGTGGATGGTAATCGGCTTACCTGTCGTGACAATGCCGACAATCTTGTCCCCCGGCAGCGGATGGCAGCAGCCCGCGTAGTGCACGTCCATCCCGGCAACCAGCCCGGTAATGGGCGAACCTGCATCGACGCGTGGCGTATTGCGCGGCGAGCGTGCGGACAGTGCCCCGCCCATAAACGCCGGCAGCATACGCGGGGTGCGAACCTCCTTCAACGCCGGATATGCGGC
>JAGWOU010000081.1 GCA_028870815.1 Rhodospirillales bacterium
AGACGGATATCCTGCTCGTCGGACATGGCATGAATGACCGATCCGGCTGAAAGGAACAGCAGCGCCTTGAACATCGCGTGGTTGATGAGGTGGAACATCGCCACCGGATAGGCGCCCACACCAGCGGCCAGGAACATGTAACCAAGCTGCGAGCAGGTGGAATAGGCGATGACGCGTTTGATGTCGTTCTGCACGCAGCCGATGGTGGCGGCGAAGAATGCTGTGCTGCCGCCGACGACGGTGATGAAGCCCATCGCCTCAGGCGCCGCGTTGATGAGCGGCGACATGCGAACGATCATGAACACACCCGCCGCCACCATGGTGGCGGCATGGATGAGGGCGGAGATCGGCGTTGGACCTTCCATCGCGTCCGCCAGCCAAGTGTGCAGCACGATCTGCGCGGATTTACCCATGGCGCCGATGAACAGAAGGAAGGAAATAATCTCCAGCACCGGAAAATGCGTGCCGAACAGCGCGTAACTCTGCCCCACATGGGCAGTGACGCCAGCGAAGATCACGTCGAAATTCACGCTGCCGAAGGTGAAATAAGCCAGTGCGATGCCGACGGCAAAAGCCAGATCGCCCACGCGGTTGACGATGAAGGCCTTGATAGCGGCATCGTTGGCGGCCTTGCGGTCGTACCAATAATTGATGAGCAGATAGGAGACGAGGCCAACGCCCTCCCAGCCGAAAAAAAGCTGGACGAGATTGTTCGCCGTCACCAGCATCAGCATCGCGAAAGTGAACAGCGAGATATAGGACATGAAACGCTGCGGCGTTTCGTCATGCGCCATATAGCCCACGGAATAGACGTGGATGAGCATGGACACCACGCTGACCATCACCAACATCACGAGGCTAAGTTGGTCCTGCCGAAGTGTCCAGTTCGGGGTGAAGGCGCCAACCTGAATCCAATGCGCGACAGCGAGCGGCGGCTGCACCCCGGCGCGGTAAGCGGTGATGGCCGCACCGGCGGAGATGAACATGAACAGAATGCTGGACGCGATGGCGAGCTGCCTGCCCAAAACCGGGCGGGCGACACCACAGAGAACAGAGCCGATGAGCGGCGCGAAAACGGCAATCAAGGTGAACATGCTCAGCCCTTCATCAGCGTCACGTCCTCGACCTCGATCGAGCCGCGATTACGGAAATAAATGACCAGTATGGCAAGGCCGATCGCCGATTCAGCCGCGGCGACCGTCAGCACGAACATGGTGAAGACCTGGCCGACCATGTCATGCAGGGCGCCGGAGAAGGCGACGAAATTGAGGTTGGCGGCGAGCAGGATCAGCTCGATCGACATCATGATGATGATGACGTTCTTCCGGTTCATGAAGATGCCGAAAATGCCGATCACCAGCAGCAGGGCCGACACGACCAGATAATGGGAAAGTGGAATGAGCATCAGAGGGTCTCCTCCTCCTTCTGCGTTTGCGGCAGGGCGACGCCCTCGCCCAGCGGCGAGCGGATCATCACCAGCGTCTGCTCCGGCGTACGGGCGTGCTGCGCGGAAATATTCTGGTGCAGCGAGCGCTTGCGATCCCGGTGCGTCAGCACGATCGCGCCGATCATCGCCACCAGCAGAATCACACCGGAAAGCTGAAAGAGCGGCAGATAGGCGGTGTAGATAAGCTGACCTAAGGCCACTGTGTTGGAAACATCGGTGGGTGTGGGGAACAACCTGTCCGCGCCGCCGGCGGGAGCGATGGCCCAACTGCCGGCGATGAAGGCTAGTTCCGCGAACATGATAAGCGCCACCAGCGCGCCCACCGGCGCATAACGCTGGAAGCCTTCATGCAGAGAGGCGAAGTCCACGTCCAGCATCATCACCACGAACAGGAACAGCACCGCGACGGCGCCGACATAAACGATGGCGAGAATGAAGGCCAGGAACTCGGCCCCGGCCAGCAGGAACAGCACCGCCGCATTTACGAAGCCGAGGATGAGGAACAGCACCGCATGCACCGGATTGCGGTTGGTTACCACCATCACCGCCGAAGCCAGCAGGATGAAGGAAAACAGATAGAAAGCGAGATTTTGGATCATGTTTGGCTGTCCTTACCGGTACGGCGCGTCCAGCTCGAGCCGGCGCGCAAGCTCCGGCTCCCAGCGGTCGCCGTTATCCAGCAGCTTCTGCTTGTCATAGAGAAGCTCCTCGCGGGTTTCGGTTGCGTACTCGAAATTCGGTCCTTCGACGATGGCATCCACCGGGCAGGCTTCCTCGCACAACCCACAATAGATGCATTTCACCATATCGATATCGTAGCGCGTGGTGCGGCGGGACCCGTCCTCGCGCGGCTCGGCCTCGATGGTGATGGCTTGCGCCGGGCAAACCGCCTCGCACAGTTTGCAGGCAATGCAGCGTTCCTCGCCATTGGGATAACGGCGCAGCGCGTGCTCGCCCCTGAAACGCGCGCTCGTGGGGTTTTTCTCAAACGGGTAATTGATGGTCGCCTTGGGCCGGAAGAAATAGCGCAAGGTGATGCCAAGGCCGCAAAGGATTTCCCACAGCACAAGGCTCCACGTCCAACGGAGAACTCTGTTCATTTTACTGTTCCCTTACGCATGGGGCAGCCAGCCGAAATATTCCACCACGCCCGCGACCGCGACGAGATAGACGAGAGAGATGGGCAGAAACACTTTCCAGCCCAGCGCCATCAGCTGGTCGTAACGGTAGCGCGGCAGCGTGGCACGCACCCACACGAATACGAACAGGCAGATGAACACTTTGATGAGGAACCACAACACGCCGCTGGGCAGGAACGGCAGCGGCGAAAGCCAGCCACCCAGGAACAGCACCGTGGTCATGCCGCTGATCATGATCATGTTCGCGTATTCGCCGAGGAAGAACAGCGCGAAGGACATGGCGCTATATTCCACGAAGAACCCTGCGACGATTTCAGATTCACCTTCCGCCAGGTCGAACGGTGCGCGGTTGGTTTCCGCCAGACCCGAGATGAAGAAGATGATGAACAGCGGAAACAGCGGCACCGCGAACCAGATATGTTTCTGCGCCAGCACGATGCTGTTGAGATTCAGGCTGCCGGCCAAAATCAGCACCGTGACCATCACGAAGCCCATGGAGACTTCGTAGGAGACCATCTGCGCGGCGGAGCGCAGCGCACCCAGAAAGGCGTATTTGGAATTAGATGCCCAGCCCGCGATGATGACGCCATAAACGCCAAGCGACGAGATGGCGAAAAGATAGAGCACCCCGACATTGATATTGGCGATGCCCCAGCCATTATTCACCGGAATCACCGCCCAGGCGATGATGGCAAGGCCGAAGGTGATCATCGGCGCCAACACAAACAAAACCTTGTCCGCGCCGGTGGGGATGATGGTTTCCTTCGTCAGCATTTTCAACGCATCGGCGAAAGGCTGCCAAAGCCCGAACGGGCCGACCACGTTGGGGCCTTTGCGAAGCTGAATGGCGCCCATCACCTTGCGTTCAAAGTAGGTGAGATAGGCGACGCCGATGAGCAGCGGCACCACCAGCGCCAGCGTCTTCAAAACCGTGAGGATCAAAATCCCTATATAGGTATCCCAGAACGGCATCATTCCGCGGCCTCCGCCAGGGCAGGATTATGGGCAGCCACACAAGCGGCCATGGTCGGGCTGGACCGGCTGATTACATCCGTCTGGTAATAATTCGGCAGCGGCGGCGTGAGGAGCGTGCTGCTCACCGCGTCAGCGGCGGCCGGACCGGCGGTATCTGTTCCCGCGAAACGCCGGAACTCCTCCGCAAAAACCGGATATTCCGCGCGAAGATGCGCGCGAAGTTGCTCCAGATCGTCGTAAGGCAGCGCATGGCCAAGATAGGCCGAGATGGCACGCAGGATTCGCCAATCCTCGCGCGCGTCGCCCGGCGGCTTCACCGCAATATAGCCCTGCTGCACGCGGCCTTCGGTGTTCACATAGGTGCCGTCTTTCTCGGTGTACGCGGCGCCCGGCAGAATCACATCCGCCCGGGAAGCACCGGCATCGCCGTGATGACCCTGATAAATCACGAAGCTGTTGGCAGGGATGTTGCGCACCGCCTCGGCATCTACACCGAGCAGCCAGAGCACGTCCGCGCCGCCCGAGAGCATCGCCTGCGCATCCATCGTGCCATCGCCCGGCAGGAAACCGAGATCCAGCGCGCCAACACGCGAGGCAGCGTGATGCAGCACGTTGAAACCATGCCATTCCGGCGTGAGCATGTTGAACTGCGAAGCCAGCTTCCAGGCGGCGGCGTGAATCGCGGCGCCATCCGGTCGGGCGAGAACCCCAGCGCCGAGAATGATCATCGGCTTGGTGGCGGTCTTCAGCGTTTCAGCAAACCCATGCGTGCCATCCAGCAACGCCTGGAGCGCGTCAGCCCCCTCCCCCACATGGTCGTATTTGTAGGTAAGATCAGCGGCTTTCCCGATCACGCCAACCGGGAACTTGCCGGCGAGCCAACGCTTGCGGATGCGCGCATTCAGCACCGGCGCCTCATGGCGCGGATTGCTGCCAATGATCAGGAGCGCGTCCGCTTCTTCGATTCCGGCGATGGTGGTATTGAAAAGATAGAAGGCGCGCTTGGATGTATCGAAACGCGCGCCATCGATGCGGCAATCTATATTCTTGCTGCCCATGGCAGCGAAGAATTCCTTCAGCGCCAACATAGATTCAGCATCCACGAGGTCGCCGGCCAGCGCACCCATTTTGGCGGGGGGCGTGGCTTTCACCTTCCCCGCGATGGCGGCAAACGCCTCTTCCCAACTTGCGGGGCGCAGCTTGCCGTTTTCGCGAATCCAGGGCCGGTCCAGCCGGCGGCGCTTCAGGCCGTCAACCGAGAAGCGGGACTTATCGCCCAGCCATTCCTCATTCACCTCGTCATTCATGCGCGGCAGAATGCGCAGCACTTCCGCACCACGCGTATCCACGCGGATATTCGCACCCAGCGCGTCCAGCACGTCGATGCTGTCGGTCTTGCGCAGCTCCCACGGGCGGGCGGTGAAAGCGTAGGGTTTAGAGGTGAGCGCACCGACCGGGCAAAGATCGATAATATTGCCGGAGAGTTCGGAACTCAGCGCCTTCTGCACATAAGTGCCGACCTTGGTTTCCTCGCCGCGCTGGGTGGCACCCAGCTCAGCCACGCCCGCAACCTCGGTGGTGAAGCGGATGCAGCGCGTGCAATGGATGCAGCGCGTCATTGTGGTTTTCACGAGCGGGCCCCAATCCGGCTGGGCCACGCTGCGCTTGCCGTCCTCATAGCGCGAATGGTCTCGCCCATAGGCCACGGCTTCGTCCTGCAAATCGCATTCACCGCCCTGGTCGCAGATGGGGCAATCCAGCGGATGGTTGATCAGCAGGAATTCCATCACGCCGCGGCGGCCCTTGCGGACCATCTCGCTATCCGTGTGTACCACCATGCCATCCGCCACCGGCTGGCCACAGGAGGCCACGGGTTTCGGTGGCATCTTCTCGATCTCGACAAGGCACATGCGGCAATTGCCGGCGATGGAAAGCCGTTCGTGATAGCAGAAGCGTGGAATTTCGACGCCCGCCGCCTCGCAGGCCTGGATCACGGTCGAGCCGTTCGGAACCTCGACCTCGATGCCATCAATGGTGAGTTTTGCCATGACTTACTCCGCCGCCTGCGCCTGAGCGGGCGGTTGATAATCAATTGCCCGCGCCTCAACCTCTGGCCTGAAAGCGCGCATCATGCCCTGAATCGGCCAGGAAGCCGCCTCGCCAAAGGCGCAGATCGTATGGCCCGCCACCTGCGTCGTCACCTGCTCCAGCAAATGGATATCCGCAAGCGTGGCCTTGTTCTTCACGATGCGGTCCATCTGGCGCATCATCCAGCCTGTGCCCTCACGGCAAGGCGTGCATTGCCCGCAACTCTCATGTTTGAAGAATTTCGAGAGCCGCCAGATCGCCTTCACCACATCCACGGATTTGTCCATGACGATGATGGCGCCGGAGCCCATGCCGGATTTCACCGCGGCCAGGCTGTCGAAATCCATCAACTGCGTGTCACACATCGTTTTGTTCAACACCGGCATGGAGGCACCGCCGGGAATGATGGCCTGGAGGTTATCCCAGCCGCCACGCACGCCGCCAGCATGTTTCTCAATCAGATCCTTCAGCGGGATTCCGAGTTCTTCCTCGATATTGCAAGGATTGTTCACATGGCCGGAGATGCAGAAAATCTTCGTGCCCGCGTTTTTCGGCCGGCCCAGCCCCGCGAACCAGGCAGCGCCACGGCGCATGATGGTCGGCACGCCTGCAATGGTTTCCACATTGTTCACAGTGGTCGGGCAGCCATAAAGCCCCATCGCCGCCGGGAAAGGCGGCTTCATGCGCGGCATGCCCTTCTTGCCTTCGAGGCTCTCCAGCATCGCGGATTCCTCGCCGCAGATATAAGCGCCGGCACCGCGTTGCAGGATAAGATCAAAATCCCACCCCGAACCCGCCGCATTCTTGCCCAACAAACCCGCTTCATAGGCTTCGTCAATCGCCGCCTGGAGAACCCGTGCTTCGTTATAATATTCGCCGCGGATATAGATGAACGCCTTGTTCGCCCCCATGGCGAAGCTCGCGATCAGCGCGCCCTCAATGAGCTTATGAGGCTCGTTGCGCATGATGTCGCGATCCTTGCAGGTGCCAGGCTCGGATTCATCGGCATTGATGACAAGGTAGCTCGGCCGCCCGTCGCTTTGCTTGGGCATGAAGGACCACTTCATGCCGGTGGGGAAGCCTGCCCCGCCACGCCCGCGCATGCCGGAGGCTTTCATCTCCTCCACCAGCGCGTCGCGCCCTTTGGCGATGATGGCGGCGGTGTTGTCCCAATCCCCACGGGCCCGCGCGCCCGGCAGTTTCCAATCCTGCTGGCCGTAGAGATTTTGATAGATGCGGTCTGAATCGTTCAGCATCGACTCACTCCCCGGCGGGTGGGTTGGAAAGCAACGAGGTCTGGCCGGGGGCCGGCGCAGACGATGCGCGCCCACCCAGCGAACCCGCTGGCGGCAACGGCTTGCCCGCCTTCAAATCCGCGATGAGCGCTTCCGTACGCGCCGCGTCCATGTCCTCGTAATAATCATCGTTCACCTGCAAAATCGGTGCGTTCACACAGGCGCCCAGACATTCCACCTCTTTCAAGGTGAACATGCCGTCGGCGCTGGTCTCACCGAAATTCTTGATGCCGGTAGCTTTCTTGCAGGCGCTCACGATATCGTCGGAACCACGCAGCCAGCACGGCGTGGTGGTGCAAAG
>JAGWOU010000082.1 GCA_028870815.1 Rhodospirillales bacterium
TAAAGCAATGTCCATTGCCTTGGCTCTTCCGTATCGAGCGTAAAGCGTTTTGCCCTCAGCTATTGGCGTAAAATGCCAAACGGGCTTTGACAAAGAATGTGATCCAAAAGTCAGGAAGTTTTTAAACCTGCCTTAATATTTGCACGGTAACACCACGGAGCAGCGTGGGCCATGGCTCCACCCCCAGGACAAGCTGCCGGGTGGCGGGCCGTGGTGGTCCGTCATCCGACATGTCCTGCCTTCACGCACCCGCCAGGGTCATGCCCTCAATCCGCAAGGTCGGTGCATCGGTGCCGCGCTTGAACTCCAAATCGCTCGCCGGCGTCAGATTCAGGAACATGTCCTTCAAATTCCCGGCGATGGTGAATTCCGCCACCGGCTCGGCGATCTGCCCGCCCCGGATCATGAACCCCGCCGCCCCGCGCGAATAATCGCCGGTCAGCCCGTTCACGCTGGAGCCCAGCATCTCGGTCACATACAGCCCTTCGGAGATATCCGCCATCAACTGCGCGGGCGTCATTTCCCCTGGCTCCATATAGAAATTGCTCAAGCCCCCCGCATGGCCGTTGGTTTTCAGGCCAAGCTGGTTGGCTGAGCGCGTATCCAGCACCCACTCCGTCAGGGTGCCATCCGCGATGAAATTCATCTGCTTCACGCTCTGCCCCTCACGGTCGAACGGGCGGGAACGGCGGCCGCGCACCCGCAACGGATCATCGACGATGTTGATGCCCGCCGCGAAAACTTGTTTGCCCAGCGCATCCTTCAGAAAGGAGGTGCCGCGCGCGATGGCGCCGCCTGAGATGGCACTGGCGAAATGGCCCAGAATGGAGCCCGCCACGCGCGGGTCGAACAACACCGGCAGCTTCGCTGTGGCCGGGCGCTTCGGGTTCATCCGGGCCAGAGCGCGGGCGGCGGCATTGCGGCCAAGCTGCGCCGGATCACCCAGGTCCGCGCCATGAATCACGGAATCATAATCGTAATCGCGCTGCATCTCCGTACCGGCACCCGCAATCGCGGTGACCGAAACGCCATGCGAGGACCGCGCATATTCGCCCAAAAACCCCCGGCTGGTGGCCAGCACGGAGATAGAGCGTGACCAGGAGGCGGATGCACCCTCTGAGTTGGTGATGCCCGCCACTGAAAGCGCCGCTTCCTCCGCCGCCCCAGCACGTTCGATCAGCAGATCAGCACTTGGCTCCACCGGATCGTTCAGCTCAAGAAACCCGGCATCCTGCGCGGGCGGAGCAAAGGGAATCTCGGCATACGGGTCTTCCGGCACCACCTTGGCCATCGCCACCGCCTGCTCGGCCATGCGCTTAAACGCGCCATGGTCGATGGAACTGGCGGAAACGCTGGCCGAGCAACGGCCCAGGAACACGCGCAAACCAAGCTCTGTGGCCTCAGCCCGCTCGGTTTCCTCTATCTTGCGCAGGCGGCGCTGAATGCCGACGGAGGTGCCCTCATACAGCCCCACCTCGGCCACGTCCGCGCCAGCCCGCTTCGCCGCTTCCAGCAGAGCGGCGGCGGCATCGGAAAGCGCGCTCACGCCGCCAGCCGGTCGATGATCGAGGAGAATTTCGGCACCTGCCCCACCGGGCCAATAGTGGCCAGCGTCGGCTTCTGCCGGAAAATCTTGGTCCCCGCCGCGCGGATGTTATCCACCGTCACGGCATTTATCTTGCCCACGGTCTCCTCCACCGGGATGATCCGCCCGAAAACCTGCCATTGCCGGGCCAGCTGCTCACACCGGCTGCCGGTAGATTCCAGGCTCATCAGTAACCCGGCCTTCAGCTGGGCGCGGGCGCGGTTCAACTCCGCCTCGCTCACCGCGCGCTGCACTTTCTCCAGTTCCTCCAGCGTCACCGGAATCAGCTCTGCCGCTTCAGACTCTCCCGTGACGGCGTAAATCCCGAACAACCCGCCATCTTCGGCCGGGGCGTTAAAGCTGTAGATGGAATAAACCAACCCGCGCTTCTCGCGGATTTCCTGGAACAGCCGGGAGGACATGCCGCCGCCCAGCAAGGTGGAAAGCAGCATGGCCGGGTAATAATCCGCCTCGCCATAGGCCGGAGAATTAAAGCCCAACACGATATGCGCTTGGTCCAGATCCCGCAACTCCCGGTACTCGCCACCCATATAATCGGCGGGCATGGGCGCGCTGCGTTCGGCTTTCGGCAAATCCGCGAAATGCCGTGCCGCCAGCTCCACTACCTGCTCATGGTAAAGATTGCCGCTGGCGGCAATCACCATGTTGTCCGGCGTGTAGTGCTGGCGCATGAAGCCAGGCAGCGCCTCGCGCTTCATAGTGCGGATAATCTGCTCCGTGCCCAGCACAGGGCGGCCCATCGGCTGCGCGGGGTAAGCCGCAGTCTGGAAATGGTCGAAGATGATATCGTCCGGCGTGTCATTCGCCTGGCCGATCTCCTGCAAGATCACCCCGCGCTCGCGCTCCAGCTCCTCCGGCTCAAAGCTGGAATGGCAGAGAATATCGCCGATGATATCCGCCCCCAACGCCAGGTCTTCCTTCAGCAGTTTCACGTAATAGGCCGTCTGCTCGCGGGAGGTATAGGCGTTGATATGCCCGCCCACATTCTCGATCGCCTCGGCGATATCGGCGGCGGAGCGTGTCTCGGTGCCCTTGAAAGCCATGTGCTCAAGAAAATGCGCCACCCCGTTCTCGGCGGCGGTCTCGTGGCGGGTTCCGGCCGCCACATAAGCGCCGAAGGACACGGTTTCCACGCGCTCCATCCGCTCGGTCAGCACGGTGAGGCCGGAGGGCAGTGTGGTGATGGATACCTGTTCAGGCATTCTGGTTCCTGTTCGCAAAATTCCGCACCAAGGTCTCAATCGCGGTCAGATCGGCCAGGGCGCGGGTGAAAATCTCTTTCCTGTCATATAGGTCGGAAAGATGCGGCGGTAGAGGCGGGCGGCTGCCCACCGCTTTTTCGATGGCATCCGGGAACTTGGCCGGATGCGCGGTGGCGGCGGCGATCACCGGCAGGCCCACCGGCGCGCAATCCCGCCCGGCGGCAAGGCCGATCACACTATGCGGGTCCGCCAGATACTGGCTTTCCGTGTAAAACCGCCGGATTTCCTTCAGCGTCGCCTCGTCATCCAGCCGGTAACCCTGGAATTGCTGGCGGATGGACTGCCAAACCTTGGCCTCCACGGTCATTTTCCCGGAGGTGCGGAACTCTGCCATGGTCTTGGCCGTCAACGCCGCGTCTCGCCCCAGGAATTCAAACAACAACCGCTCGAAATTAGAGCTGACGCCGATATCCATGGAGGGCGAGAGGCTCGGCTCCACGGTTTTCACGCTCATGTCATTGGCGTCGAGGAAGCGGGTGAGAATGTCGTTGCGATTGGAGGCGACGATGAATTTGGCAATCGGCAGACCCATCTGCTTCGCCGCCCAGGCGGCCAGGATATTGCCGAAATTGCCGGTGGGGACAGCTACCACCACCTCACGCTCCGGCGCGCCCAAATTCAGGGCGGCATAGACGTAATAAGGTATCTGCGCGGCAATGCGGGCGAAATTGATGGAATTCACCGCCGAGAGGTTCATCTCAGCCCGGAACGGCTCATCCGCGAACATCGCCTTCACCAGATCCTGGCAATCGTCGAAATTGCCCGCAACCGCGATGTTCAGCACGTTATCAGCCTTCACCGTCGTCATCTGGCGGCGCTGCACTTCGGAGGTCTTGCCCTCAGGGTGCAGAATGGTGATGTCGATATTCTTGCGGTTCGCCACGGCCTCGATGGCCGCCGAGCCGGTATCGCCAGAGGTGGCACCGACGATGCGCACCTTCTCGCCACGCTTTGCCAGAACATGCTCGAACAAATGGCCAACCAGTTGCAGCGCCATATCCTTGAACGCCAGCGTCGGGCCGTGGAACAACTCCAACGCGTAGAGGTTCGTATCCACCTGCACCAACGGCACGATCGCCTTATGAGCAAAATCCGCGTAGGCGCGGCGGCACATGGCCAGAAGGTCGGCATACTCAATGCTGCCCGCCGCGAACGGGGCAATGATCTTGGCAGCCAACTCCGGATAAGGCAGCCCACGTAGGGATTTCAGTTCAGACGCGGAGAAGCGCGGCCAGCTGGCCGGCATGTAAAGCCCGCCATCCGCGGCCAAGCCCGCCAGCAGCACGCCGGCAAAATCCATCTCCGGGGCCTGGCCCCGCGTCGAAACATAGCGCATCGAAAATCCCTTATTCCGGGGCTGGGCTATACGAGAGCCGGATCGGTTTCAAGCGGAGCCGGTCAACGGCTCCGTTTGGAACCGTGAATCCGCCTCTTAATCAAATCGATAGCTTGCTGTGCAAGCTATCGGCACAGGGCGGGCAGCAATGCGTCCAGCCTTTTGGTCCCCTGCGCGGTGGCGGCCAGGCGTTCGCCGGAAAGGTTCAGGTACCCCTCGGCGATGCATTCCTCCAGAATATCGGGTTCCAGCGCGTCCATCAGGGCCATGCCGGTGCGCGCGGCGAAATGCGGGGCGGAAATTCCCTCTTGCAGCCGCAACCCCATGATCAGCGCCTCCCGGGCGCGGTCTTTTGTGAGGATTTCTTCTTCCAGCGTGGTGCCATGGCCGTGGGCGGAAACGCGCTCCATCCAGGACTCTGGCGCCCGGTGACGGGTGGTGGCGAGCAATTTGCCGCCCAAAGAGAGCCGCCCATGCGCACCAGGGCCGATGCCCGCATAATCGCCATAGCGCCAATAGGTGAGGTTATGCCGGCTCTCCCCGCCCGGCTTGGCGTAGTTGGAGACCTCATAGCGCTGCAAGCCGTAGCGCGCCGCCTCCTCCGCCGTGATGTCGTACAGCGCCTCGGCCTCATCCTCATCCGGCAGCACGAGTGCGCCGCGCGCGTGCAGGGTGGCGAATTTGGTGCCGTCCTCGATAGTGAGCTGGTAGAGCGAGAGATGGTCCGCCGCGAGGTCCAGTGCCCGGCGCAGCTCCGCCCGCCAGGCTTCCTGGGTTTGGCCCGGCAAAGCATAAATTAAATCGAATGATATGCGCGGAAAGATAGATACACCTAATTCAATGGCCGCAATGGCCTGCTCGGCGCTGTGCTGGCGGCCCAAAAAACGTAAAGCCTCGGGGTCAAAACTCTGCACCCCGATGGAAACGCGGTTCACCCCCGCCGCGCGGTAGGCGGCGAATTTATCCGCCTCGATGCTGGTGGGGTTGGCCTCCAGCGTGATCTCGGCCTCCGGCGAAAGGTCGAACAGCCGCCCGGATTCCGCGATTAGTTCCGCGACACTCTCCGGGTCCATCAGGCTCGGCGTGCCGCCGCCAAAGAAGATGGAGCCCACCCGCCGCCGCCCCAGCCTTGTGGCTTCATAGGCCAGCTCCGTTTTCAGCGCCGCCAGCATCTGCGCCTGGGGCAAACGCTCGCGCACATGGGAGTTGAAGTCGCAATACGGGCATTTGGCCAGGCAGAAGGGCCAGTGAAAATAAAGCGCCAGTGAATCCATGCGCTCCGGCATAAACCCATGGGGCGTGCGGTGCGAGTCCGGGCCGGTCAATTATAAAGTATCAATGCTGACTCAGCTCAGCCTGCTATGGATGTGACCATCAACAATTGGAAGCAGGATATGATTCAAGATTGGGCTCAACTGATTGCCAACATGAATATCGGGGTGAAAAACCTCCGCCAGGGCGCGCCGGAGGCGATGAAGGGCTTTTCCGCCCTGGCGCAAGGGGCGCATGCCGGCACGGCGCTGGACCATAAAACCAAGGAGCTGATCGCGCTGGCCATCAGCGTGGCGACACGCTGCCAGCCTTGCATCGCTTACCACGCCGAGGGGGCCGCCAAGCAGGGCGCCAGCCGCGAGGAAGTGCTGGAGACGATGGGCATGGCGATTTACATGAGCGCCGGACCGGCGGTGATGTATGCCGCGCAGGCATTGGAAGCCTTCGACCAATTGCAGCCTACGCCTGCAAAATAGCACATTAGGGGCGCGTTGGCGGCGGTTGGCAAAGCTCTGCCGCCCGCCTATCCCGGAGGCATGGAAGCCATCCGTGTTGAGAGCCTCGCCAAGCGTTACAAAGAGACTCTGGCGGTAGATAATCTTTCCTTCACACTGGAACGCGGGAAGATTCTGGGGCTGTTGGGCGGCAACGGCGCGGGCAAAACCACCACCATCTCCATGTTGCTGGGGCTGCTGGTTCCCACCTCCGGGCGCATCACCGTGCTGGGGCACGACATGGCGAAGCACCGTTTCGCCGCCCTGGCCCGGATGAATTTTTCCTCACCTTACATTTCTTTGCCGGCCCGGCTCTCGGTGCGGGAGAACCTGGAAGTGTACGGGCATCTTTATAACGTGCCAGGCCTGAAAACGCGGATTAACGCCCTGGCAGAGCGGTTCCGGCTGACAACGCTGCTGGACCGTTTGGCGGGCGAGCTTTCAGCCGGGCAGAAAACCCGCGTGGCTTTGGCGAAATCCTTTCTCAACCAGCCTGAGATATTGCTGCTGGATGAGCCGACCGCCAGCCTGGACCCCGATATGGGCGATTATGTGCGCACAGCCCTTGAGGATTACCGGGCGGAAACCGGCGCCTCCATATTGCTCGCCTCGCACAACATGGCCGAGGTGGAACGGCTTTGCGACCAGGTACTGATGATGAAGCAGGGCCGTGTTGCGGACCGGGGTACGCCAACGGAGCTGATCGCCCGCTATGGGCGGGAGGATATGGAGGAAGTGTTTCTCCACATCGCCCGCAGCGAGGCGCTATGAACGGCGCGGCACAGCGCATCTGGGGCCTGGTGTACCGGCATGTATGCATGTACCGGCGCTCCTGGCCACGCCTGGCGGAAATTGCCTATTGGCCGACGCTGGAACTGCTGATCTGGGGTTTCACCGCGAATTTCTTCAGCCGGGATTTGCATGGCAGCTCGCCCATTCTGGCCGGGGCGGCGCTCATCGCCGGGGTGTTGCTGTGGGAAATTGTGCTGCGCGCACAAATCGGCGTGACGCTGAGTTTCATGGAAGAAATCTGGTCACGCAATCTCGGCCATCTCTTCGTCAGCCCGCTGCGCCCGGCGGAAATGGTGCTGGGCCTGCTGGCCGTATCCGTGATTCGAACATGTATTGGCCTGCTTCCAGCCACAATCATCGCTTTCCTGCTTTACCACTATGATTTGTTCGCGCCCGGCCCGGTGATGGT
>JAGWOU010000083.1 GCA_028870815.1 Rhodospirillales bacterium
ATCGTCCAACATTGCCAGCTCCGCCAGCAATGGCGCGGCTAAATCCTCGCGTGCGGCGAGTTTTAGTTCCTTTCCGGCGGCGGCAAACTTGTTCCAGGGGCAGACGGCCAGGCAATCGTCGCAGCCATAGATGCGGTTGCCGATAGCGGCGCGGAATTCTTCCGGGATTGGGCCGGCATGTTCGATGGTGAGGTAGGAGATGCAGCGCCGCGCATCGAGTTTGTAAGGCGCAGGAAAAGCGTTTGTGGGGCAGGCGGTTTGGCAAGCGGTGCAACTGCCGCAATGGTCACGCTCCGGCGCGTCCGGCGTTAATTCCAATGTGGTGTAGATTTCTCCGAGGAATAGCCAGGACCCATGTGAACGGGAGACGAGGTTGGTGTGCTTGCCTTGCCAGCCGAGACCGGCCTGTTCGGCCAGCGGCTTTTCCATAACGGGTGCGGTATCCACGAACACTTTCACGCCTTCACCCCGCGCGGCGATGAATTGCGCGAGGTGTTTCAGCTTTCCCTTGATGATATCATGATAATCCCGGTTGCGGGCATAGACGGAGATGTTTCCAACATCTTTCCGGGAAAGATTGGCCAGTGAGTCGCCTTCTGGTGCGTAGGAAAAGCCTAAGGAAATGACCGTTAAAGCCTCTGGCCACAAGGCTTGCGGATGGGCGCGTTCGGCGGTGCGCTGCGCCATCCAGCCCATGGTGCCGTGCTGGCCGTTTTGCAAAAACTCTTGCAGATAAAACAGTTTTTCCGGCGGCAGGCTGGCACGGGTGAAGCCGGTTGCGGCGAAGCCAAGCTCCGCCGCCTTGTCTGTGATTTCTGCCTTTAAATCAACCGCGGCCACGATAGGGGGGTACGCCCTGGTCGGGTATCCAGCTATCTTCAGGCGGCTTGCCGGTTTGCCAGAACACGTCGATGGGAATCCCGCCGCGTGGATACCAGTAGGCGCCGATGCGCAGCCATTTCGGGGACAGCAATTCGATCAGCCGGTCCGCGATCATCAAGGTGCAGGCTTCATGAAACCCGCCATGGTTGCGGAAGGAATGGAAGAACAGCTTCAGGCTCTTGCTCTCCACCAGCCATTCATCGGGGATGTAGTCGATGACGATATGCGCGAAATCCGGCTGGCCGGTCATCGGGCAGAGGGAGGTGAATTCCGGACAGACGAAGCGCACAACAGCGTTTTTGCCGCCGGTTTCGGCGGGCACGCGCTCCAGTACGGCCTCTTCGGGACTGCGGGGCTGTTCGGCTTTGGTGCCAAGCTGTTGCAGCCCGGCGTAACGGTCGTCTGTCATGAATCTGGTCCTCTCTGCCAGTTGCTCCGTGTATCGGCGCAATAGGCGTCATATGCCTTATTCAGGATGGCTGTGCGCGCCCCCTGCATCAAGGTCTGATAATAGGTGAGGTTGTGGGTGGTGAGCAGCATCGGCCCCAACATTTCCTCGCACCGGAAAAGATGGTGCAGATAGGCCCGCGTGTGGCGGGTGCAGCAGAGGCAGGCGCAGTTTTCGTCCAGCACGCGCGTGTCGTCCTGAAAGCGGGCGTTGCGCATATTGAAGATGCCGTTGGAAGTGAAGGCCCGCGCGGTGCGCCCGGCGCGGGTGGGCATCACGCAGTCAAACATATCCACCCCGCGCGCCACGGCGCCGAGAAGATCGTCCGGCGTGCCGACGCCCATGAGGTAGCGGGGTTTTTGGGCAGGCAGGAAGTCCGTGCAGTAATCCAGCACCTCGAACATCACCGCCTGGCCTTCGCCCACGGCCAGGCCGCCAATGGCGTAGCCCTCGAAATCCAAATCCACCAGGGCGGCGGCGGAGTGACGGCGTAGATCCTCGTACACATTGCCTTGCATGATGCCGAACTGGCCGTAGCCGGGGCGTTTCACAAAGGCATCGCGCGAGCGCTTGGCCCAGCGGATGGAAAGCTCCATCGAGTCCTTCGCTTCCCGGTGGGTGGCGGGAAATTTGGTACACTCGTCGAGCTGCATGGTGATGGTGGAGTCCAGCAGATGCTGGATTTCCGTGGACCGCTCGGGCGTCAGCTCATAGGCCGTGCCGTCAATGTGTGAACGGAAGGTGACGCCCTTTTCCTCCAGCTTGCGCAGCTTGGCGAGCGACATGATTTGAAACCCGCCGGAATCGGTGAGGATGGGGCCGGGCCAGTCCATCATCTTATGCAAGCCGCCGAGGCGCGCCACGCGCTCCGCCGTGGGGCGGAGCATGAGGTGGTAGGTGTTGCCGAGGACGATCTTGGCACCTGTTTCGCGCACGGCATCGGCGGTCATGGCCTTTACCGTGCCGGCGGTGCCCACGGCCATGAAAATGGGGGTGGGCACTTCGCCATGGGCGGTGGCCAGCAAGCCGGCGCGTGCGTGGCCATCCTGGCCCGCCAGGGTGAAGGAGAAGCTTGGGGTGGTCATGGGGTGGGATTAGCGGGAATGGCGGGGAAGTGCCAGCTTAGGCCGCGCGCTCCAGCAAACACGCATCGCCATAGGAATAGAACCTGTACCCGTTCGCGATGGCGTGAGCATAGGCCGCTTTGATGCGTTCCGTGCCCGCGAAGGCGCTGACCAGCATCAGCAGGGTGGAGTGGGGCAGGTGGAAATTTGTGAACAGGGCGTCCGCGATTTTGAAGCGATAGCCGGGATAGATGAAAATTTCCGTCTCCGAATCAAACGGCTTCAGTACGCCCTCGGCCGTGGCGGCGGATTCCAGCAGGCGCAGCGCGGTGGTGCCGATGGGAATGATCCGCCGCCCCGCCGCCTTAGCCGCGTTGATGCGCTGGGCGGTGGCTTCCGTGATGTAGCCGCGCTCGGCATGCATCTTATGCTCTTTAATGTTCTCCACACGCACGGGCAGAAAGGTGCCGGCGCCGACATGCAGTGTGACCTTCGCCATTTCGATGCCGCGCGCGGCGAGGGCCTCCAGCAGCGTTGGCGTGAAATGCAGCCCTGCCGTGGGGGCGGCCACGGCACCTTCGTGGGCCGCGAAGAGGGTTTGGTAGTCGTTTTTGTCCTGCTCGGTGATGCCTTCGGGCCGGGCGATATAAGGCGGCAGGGCGAGCGCGCCAGAACGCTCCAGGGCGGCGTAGAAATCATCCGCGGTGAAACGCAGAGTGGCCGCGCCACCGGGCTCCATTTCCACCACTTCGGCGGAGAAAGCGGGGTCGATGACCAGAGTGTCGCCCTGTTTCACGCGCTTGGAATTGCGCAGCAGCACATGCCAGGTGCCGTCATCCAGCCGCCGGTCCAGCGTGATGCCGATTGTGGCTTCCCCGCGTCTGGCCGTGAGCTGGGCCGGGATCACCTTGGTGTCGTTCACCACCAGCAAGTCGTCAGGGCGCAGCAAGCTGGGGAGGTCGCGCACGATATGGTCGTGCAGCCCATCCGCCGCCACATGCAGCAGCCGGGCGGAATCACGCGGGCGCGCCGGGGCGGTGGCGATCCGCTCCGGCGGCAACTCATACCCGAACTCTGAAAGCTGCATCAGGCCCCCAGATAGGATGCCAGCTCGATGAGGTTCCCGTCCGGGTCGCGGCAATAGACGGACATGATGTCCCCCAGCGCGCCGATGCGCGTGACGGGCCCGCGCTCGATGGCGACACCACAGGCATGGAGCTGACCCACGACATCCTCCGGCCCCACGGCCACGACGAAGCAGAGATCCAGCGTGCCCGGCTGGGCGGTTTGCGCGTGCGGGATCACCTCGTGCCCAACCTCGTGCAGATTGATCTTCTGGGCGCCGAAGCGCAAAGCGGTCCGGTTTTTGCCGCCATATTCCTCGCGCTCCATGCCCAGCACGCGCTGATACCAGCCCGCTGTGACGTTCAGGTCCCGGCAGACCAGCACCACATGATCGATGCGATCGACAGTGAATTTCATTGTTCAGGCGAGGTCCGCAAAGAAGTCGTTGCCCTTGTCGTCCACCACGATGAAAGCCGGGAAATCCTTCACCTCGATTCTCCAGACGGCTTCCATACCAAGCTCCGGATATTCCAGCACCTCAACCTTGGTGATGTTGTTCTGCGCCAGCACCGCGGCCGGGCCGCCGATGGAGCCGAGATAGAAGCCGCCATGTTTGGCGCAGGCCTGCGTCACGGCCTCGGAACGGTTGCCCTTGGCCAGCATCACCATGGAGCCGCCAGCTTCCTGGAAAGCGTCCACATAGGAATCCATGCGCCCGGCGGTGGTGGGGCCGAAGCTGCCCGTTGCCATGCCGTCCGGCGTTTTGGCGGGGCCAGCGTAATAGACCGGGTGGTTCTTCATGTAATCGGGCATGCCTTCGCCGCGGTCCAGCCGCTCTTGCAGCTTGGCGTGGGCAATGTCGCGCGCCACCACGATGGTGCCGGTGAGCGCCACGCGGGCTTTGACCGGATGCTTGGAAAGCTCCGCCAGAATATCTTTCATCGGCCGGTTCAGGTCGATAGCGACCACCTCGCCGCCCAGATGCTCGTCCGTAATTTCGGGGAGGTACTTGGCCGGGTTGGTTTCCAGCTGTTCCAGGAACACGCCTTCCGGCGTGATCTTGGCCTTGATCTGCCGGTCCGCCGAGCAGGATACGCCGATGCCGATGGGCAAGGACGCGCCGTGGCGGGGCAGGCGGATGACGCGCACATCGTGACAGAAATATTTGCCGCCGAACTGCGCGCCAATGCCGATCTTGCGGCTGATTTCCAGCACCTTCTGTTCCATTTCCAGGTCGCGGAAGGCACGGCCCGTGGCATCGCCACTGGTGGGCAGATTGTCGTAATATTTAGTGGAGGCAAGCTTGACCGTTTTCAGGTTCAGCTCGGCCGAGGTGCCGCCGATGACAATGGCGAGATGATAAGGCGGGCAGGCGGAGGTGCCGAGGGTTTTGATCTTCGTTTCGATAAAAGCGTAGATTTTCTCGGGCGTGAGAACCGCGCGGGTTTCTTGGAACAGATAGGTCTTGTTGGCCGAGCCGCCGCCCTTGGCGATGAATTGCAGATTGAACTCATCCGCATGGTAATCGCCGGGGGAGGCCATGATGTCGAACTGCACGGGCAGGTTGTTGCCGGTGTTCTTCTCGTCGAACATGGTGAGCGGCGCCATCTGCGAATAGCGCAGATTGGTCTCGGTGTAGGTGCGGGCGACACCCCAGGAAAATGCTTCTTCCTCATTGCCTTCCACCCACACGCGCTGGCCCTTTTTGCCGAAGATCAAGGCGGTGCCGGTGTCCTGGCACATGGGCAGAATTCCCTTGGCGGCGATTGAGGCGTTTTTCAGGAACTCCATGGCCACGTAGCGGTCATTCTCGCTGGCCTCGGGGTCTTTCAAGATATTGGCGAGTTGCTGCAGGTGTGCCGGGCGCAGCAGATGCGAAATATCGTGAAATGCCGCGAAAGCCAGCTCGGAGAGTGCGCCCTCGGTGACCTTGAGTACCGTCTTACCCTCGACCTCGATGGTGGACACGCCTTCGATATCGAGCTTGCGGTACTTCGTGTCATCTTCGCCCAGCGGAAACATCGGCGAGTAGCTGAAACCGGGGCTGCGCTGCAAAGGGGCGTTCATGGTGCGTGCCTCAGTCTTTCTGGCGGCGGCGGAAAGCGTCCAGGCTCACCACATCGGCGGGCTGATCGGTGGGGCGCGAAGGCACGTCATCGCCCTGAGGTTCTGGAATATCAGCGATTTTCACGGGCTCGGGTACGTCCACGTGGAATTGCAGCCCGAAGCGAACCTCGGGGTCAGCGAAGCTGGTGATGGCGGCGATGGGGATGACGAGGGTGGTGGGAATGCCGGAGAAGCTCAACCCCACGGATACGGCCGTGTCGTCCACCGACAGGCTATGAAACTGGTGCTGAAGCACAATGGTCATTTCGTCCGGATACTGGGCCAGCAACCGGTCCGGGATCGCGACGCCGGGATAAGTGGTTTTGAAAGTGATGTAGAAATGATGCCCGCCGGGTAGGCCCTCAGCCGCCACATGGCGCAGCGCGCTGATAACGACCTGGCGCAGTGCGTCCTGCGTCCATTCGTCATAGGGCAGCAGTGATTCGGGTGAGTTCAGATCGTCTTCGGCCATGGCTCCAAATCCCTTCAAGTCCCGGCTTTTCCGGGGCTCCGGCTTCCGTTTCCGCTGTTAGCGGGCATCCCGCTCGTAATGGCGGTAATATTTCTCGGTCACCAGGTCGGTCTGCACGATGATGGCGATATCCGTCGTATTGAACTGACTATCGATCACAGCGCCATCACCCACAAAGCCACCTAGTCTCAGGTAGCCTTTAATCAGCGGTGGCAGGTGCATCAATGCCTGTTTGGGATCGATTTTTTCAGCAGGCAGCCGGTGCATCTCGACATAGCGCGAAGGTAGGGCGGACGGGCGGATCGCCTCAGGCGCGCTGTGATGCACGGCCAGATAGGTCAGTTCCTCGGCCAGCGCATCCGGGTTGGTGCCGTTGAGCGAGGCGCAGCCGAACATCAGGTCGATGCCGTAATGGAAAACATAAGCCGCGATGCCGCGCCAGAGCAGCTGCATGACCATCCGGCTGCGGTAGGCGGCGGCGGTGCAGCTGCGCCCCAGTTCCAGCTTGCGGCCCGTAAAGCGCTTCAGGGCCGAGATGTCGTATTCGCTCTCGGAATAAAATCGCCCGAAGGCTTCCGCTGCTTCCTGCCGGATGAGCCGGTAGGTGCCCACCACGCTCTCAGCGCCTTCGCCGAGATCATGGTCCACCACCAGCAGGTGGTCGGCGATGGCGTCGAATTCATCCTGGTCCAGCTGCGCGGCCAGGGTGGCGGCGTCGGCCTTGGCGCCCATTTCCTCGTAGAATACGCGGTAGCGCAGGGCTTGGGCGGCTTTTAGCTCCGCCTGCGTGATGGCCAGCCGCACACCGAGATTCCCCGCGCGCAATTCTGCAAAGCCGGGGGCTGCGTTGCCGATGGTGAAGCGCGGCAACTCTGGTATGACATTCTGGTTCATAAGGCGGGCCGCCGCCCAAACAGTTCGATTTTGATCACATCGATCTCCAACCCGCGCGCCCGGGCGATTTCGCGCAGAGAGAACTCAACATCCGGCGCCTCGAACTCAATGACCTTGCCGGAATCCTTGTCGACCAGATGAAAATGGTGGCCTTCTCCGCTTGGCTCGTACCGGGCTCGGCGGCTGCCAAGATCCCGGCGGGAGAGAATGCC
>JAGWOU010000084.1 GCA_028870815.1 Rhodospirillales bacterium
GCGGACCTTGATGCCGGCATTGCCGCCCACATGCAGGTCCCAGCCAGCCTCGGTGGCGACTACGCCGAAATCCTTGATCGTCGCTTCCGCGCAATTGCGCGGGCAGCCTGAGACAGCCAGCTTCACCTTATGCGGATGCCAAGAGCCCCAGGTCATCTTTTCCAGCGCGATGCCCATAGCGGTGGAATCCTGCGTGCCGAAGCGGCACCATTCGGACCCCACGCAGGTTTTCACGGTGCGCAATGCCTTGCCATAAGCATGGCCAGAAACCATACCGGCGGCGTTGAGGTCCGCCCACACCGCGGGCAGATCCTCCTTCTTCACGCCAAACATATCCACGCGCTGGCCGCCGGTGATCTTTACCGTGGGAATGGCAAACTTCTCGCACACATCGGCTATGGCGCGCAGCTCCTTCGCGGAGGTGACCCCACCCCACATGCGCGGAACGACGGAATAAGTGCCGTCCTTTTGGATATTGGCGTGCACACGCTCGTTTACGAAGCGTGATTGCGAATCATCCTGATATTCTCCGGGCCATTCGCACAATAGATAGAAATTCAAGGCCGGGCGGCAGGAGGCGCAGCCATCGGGCGTGGTCCATTCCAGCGCCTGCATCACGGCGGGAATACTCTTGAGGCCTTGGGTGCGGATGCGCTGGCGCACCTCATCGTGCCCATGGCTGGTGCATTTACACATCGGCTTCACCGTGGCGGGCTTAAAGTCGGCACCCAGGGTGAGCTTCAGCAGCCCTTCCACCAACCCCGTGCAAGAGCCGCAAGATGCCGAAGCCTTGGTGCAGGCGCGCACATCATCCACACTGGCGCAGCCGGCTTCGATAGCCTTGACGATGGTGCCTTTCTTCACGCCATTGCAGCCGCAAATCTCGGCATCCTCGCCCAACATCGCCAAACTCTCATGCGGGTCCGCAGCCGTGCCCACAGGACCGTGAATCACGGTTTCCCGTAAGGCACCAAGATCCTCGCCATCCTTCAGAAGCTGGAAATACCAGTTGAAATCGGAAGCATCCCCAAAGCACACCACACCGGTCAGCCGGTTTTCCCTCAGGACCAGGCGCTTATAAACACCGCGCGCGGCATCGCGCAGCACAATATCCTCAGTGCCCTCGCCGCCCAGGAAATCACCCGCCGAAAACATCTCGATGCCCGAGACCTTCAGGCGCGTGCCCGTGGCCACGGGCGCGAAAGCGGTTTGCGCGACGCCGGTGAGATGATCCGCCGCGATTTTCGCCATGTCCCAAATGGGCGCCACCAAGCCAAAACATTGCTTCTCGAACTCGATGCATTCGCCGATCGCAAATACATCCTGGTCTGAGGTGCGCATCGCGGCGTCAACCTTGATGCCCCGGTCGCACTCCAGCCCCACGGCGCGAGCCAGCCCCGCATTGGGGCGAATGCCAACAGCCATCACCACCAGGTCTGCCTCAATGCGCGTGCCGTCCTTCAGGCGCACGGCGGCAACGGCACCGTCCTCACCTTCGCCTTCCAGTTCCTCTGTATTGGCGTCTGTGAAAATTCTCATTCCCCGGGCCAGAAGCTTCTGCTCCAGCAAGTATGCGGCTGAGGAATCCAACTGGCGTTCCATGAGGGTAGGCATCAGATGCACCACCGCCACCTCCATGCCGCGCAGATTAAGCCCATGTGCCGCCTCAAGCCCCAGCAGTCCACCGCCTATGACCACGGCTTTCCGGCTGGGTTGAGCAATGGCCAGCATGTCGTCCACATCCGCCTTGGAACGGAAGGTCATCACACCCGGCCGCCCGGCACCAGGCAACGGCAGCGTGATTGGGTTAGATCCCGTAGCAATCAGCAACTTATCGTACACACGCTCCGTCCCGCCATGCCCGCGCACGATCTTTTTCGCGCGATCGATCCAGTCCACGTGCTCGCCCGCGATCAGCTCGATCTGGTTTTCCTTGTACCAGTCGAGCGAGTTGATCACGATCTGGTCGAAGCTCTTATCGCCTGCCAGCAACGGCGAAAGCATGATACGGTCGTAGTTCGGATGCACTTCCGCGCCATACACCGTTATTTCAAATTTCTTCGGTGCACGCTCAAGAATTTCCTGAACGGTTCGCATTCCGGCCATACCGTTGCCGATGACCACCAATTTTTCCACGCCCATGGCGGAAACTCCTTGTGATTATATGTCCCGGCACTTTCCAGCGCCGGGGATCGTGTTTTTGTCAGATACGAACGGAACCTTCCGCATAGCCGCAGGAGAAGCTCATGCGCCATTCATTGCGAACAATGTTGATGCCAATAAAGGCGATCAATGAAAGAACAGCGAAGATCAGAAAGCCATCCTGGTAGGATCCAGTCCATTGCTTGGAAAAGCCAAGGGAAGATGCAAGGTAAAAGCCTCCCAGCCCGCCAGCGCAGCCAACCACGCCGGTGACAACGCCAATTTCTTTCACATATCGCACCGGTACAAGCTGGAACACCGCACCATTTCCTGTCCCCAACGCGAACATGGCGATGGCGAAAACGCCAAGGGCAGAAGCGGCATTTGGTAAACCGAAACTCACCGCCACCAGCGCCGCGCAGGCCAGCGCGTAAAGCACCGCCAGCACGTTGATGCCGCCCACACGGTCCGCCAGCCAACCGCCTATGGGCCGGAACAGAGAGCCTACAAACACACAGGCCGCGCTCGAATAGCCTGCCTGCACCGGGGTGAGGCCGTATTGCGTGTGGAAGTAGATCGGCAAGGAGGAGACGAGCCCGACAAAGCCGCCGAAGGTCACGCCATAGAACAGCATGAACCAGTATGTGTCCTTCATGCCGAGAACCTGTAGGTAGGAGCTTAGGTTTTTCTTCGTCACCTGCTCCGGCGCATCTTTGGCGAGAGCGATGAACAGCATAAGCACCACCAGCATAACGCCCGCCGCCATCCCGAACACGTTGGTCCAGCCAAAAGCCAACCCAAGGCCAGGCGCGAACAAAGCGGCCAGCACGGTGCCAAAATTCCCAGCCCCGGCCAAGCCCATGGCCTTGCCCTTATGCTCCACCGGATACCAGCGGGCGGCCATTGGCAAAGCGATGGCGAAAGACGCCCCCGCCATGCCCAGCACCACGCCCAGCCCCAGAATGGCGGCAAAGCCCGGCACGCCAAACAGCCAGGCCGTGGCAAGGCCAAGAATAACGACAATCTGCGAGAAAATGCCTGCCTTTTTGCCGCCGATATGGTCGGCCAGCGTGCCGGTGAACAGCCGCAACAGCGCGCCCGCCAGAACCGGCGTGGCCACCATCAAACCCTTATGGGCGGGGTCGAGATTGAGCGCCTTGGCGATCTGGATGCCCAGCGGTCCCAACAATACCCAGCACATGAAGCTGAGATCGAAATACAGAAACGCGGCCAGCAATGTAGCGAAATGGCCGGATTTTAGAAAGCTCTTGCTCTGCGCTTGAGACATTGAACACCTGGTCGTAGCGCCTTATCGCGCCACACGCCGGCCATCTTTGGCCCGCTACGTCAAAGAACGGGGCTTACCCCGGTTCCAACTTTCCCAATCTCCGTTGATCGGAAAGCACGCGGCATGTGCACCGCATGCCGCGATGAAGCAGATATGTAGATGAGAACTCAATAGTGTTTTTTATGAAAAACATTAATTCAAAACGCACCTTGCCCGCACTTTGACCGCACCGAACAAGAAACGGGCAATGGCAGACCTATATTTGCTCACAAGTGACTTCCAGCGGTGGCGGCGCGTCTTTTTCCCACTCTCCGCCTGCGCACAGGAACAGGTCTGGACGGTAGAGCTGCGCTGTCACATCTTCCAGCCCTGCGGGGGCCTTGCCCCAACGCCGCATCTGCCGCGCATACCATTGCGCTTGCGCGACAGAGGGATAAGGGGTGGTGAAACTGGGGCCACCTTCTGCGCTATCCAGTGCCTCGGCCAGCAGGTCCGCCGGAAGATCGAGATATTCCGGCCGTTCCAGCAACGCCCCCAGTTTAGCACGCGATTCGGGGGCGGCACATTCACGCTGGGCGCGCAGCAGAACCTGCAGCATAAGGTTCAGGCGCTCCGGGGCCGTGGTCACGAAATCCGCTTGTAGCGCCAAGCATTTTTCAGGATGGCCCGGCCAGATGTCCCGGCTGCGGCAAGCGGTGAAGCCCATGCCCGCCTTGGCTGCCACCAGCCCCCAGGGTGCGCCGGCGCAAAACCCGTCAATGGCACCAGCGGCCAGGCTGCCCACCATTTCGGCGGGCGGCAGCACGGTGATCTCCACATCCTGGTCCGGCCGGCCCCCCTGGGCGGCGAGCCAGTGGCGCAGCAGCAAGTCATGCGAAGAGAACCCGTGCACCACCGCTAGGCGCAAGCGCTTGCGCGCCACCAACCCGGCCATGCCATGTTGGTCGAAAAGCTCCTGGCAGGCGGTGGAAAGCGTAACGCTGTTGCCCTCAGCGGAGAGGCTCATCGGCACCGCCAGCGCCACTTTCCGCCCGCGCAGCCCGGCCGCGCAGGCCATGGCCAGAGGCGGCAGCATCACCGCCCCATCCAACATATTATAGGCCAATTTGTCGGCTATATTCGCCCAGGATGGCTCGACAGACAGCGCCACCTCCAGCCCCGCCTCGGCAAACAGCCCTTCGTGCTTGGCAAGGATCACGGGCGCAGCGTCGCACAGCCTCAGCAGCCCCAAGCGGATTGGTTCATTCATGGTTTCTGCTCCTGCCACGTTTGCGCGGCTAAATAATCGGCAGCCACATCGGCCAGACGCTTCTGCTGATCCATGGCGCGGCGTTGCAGGAAACGGTGGGCGGCGGGCTCGCCCATCCGCTCCTCCTTCATCAGCAGACGCTTTGCGGCATCAATCGTGCGGCGCTGGGCAGCCTGTTCCTCTACCTCCTGCAATTTCGCCGCAACCTCCTGATTACGTTGGAAAAATGCCACAGCCAGGTGCATCACCAGCTTGGCGGCATCCGGCGCCACGTCTTGCCCATGATAAGAACTCACCCCGGCGCTGATGGCTTGCTGCATGAAACCAGGGTCATCATTATCAAGAAACATCACGACAGGCGGAGCGCCATTTAACGCGGGTAATGAATCCAGTACATCGCGGTCGGGGCGGGCCATATCCACCAGCACCACGTCGGGCCGCAACCGCTCCACTTCAGCCAATAGCGACGCATCCCACGCCAAAGGAGTGATCGAAAAAGCGGCACCCAGCTTCATCAACTGCGCAGTTAGTGCCTCACAACGCACTTCGTTAGAATCGGCCAGCAGGATTTTCATAGTAATCGGAAGTCCATACGCCGATGTTCAGCAACTTCCTTGCCAACGGCGCCACCCCGCGTTCTGGCTTTGACGGCATGGTGGTTTAAGTTGCGGGTTTTGGAGGCTAATGGCTAACGGAGATAAGACGGCCATGACGCCGAAGCCAAGCCACCAGATCAACCAATAGCTGCTATTTTGAGGGTTTCTTTGACACTGGCGGCCAACGCTAGGGCTGCTGCGGCCACATTCAGAGCTTGGGCACAGGCCGTCTGCGCGACAAACCAATCGACCAAATATTATCCATCTCGACCACGCCGCATGATCACGCTATCTCAATTGTGCCAGCACAAAGTTTCCGGCAGGCCACATACACGTCTTCGAATACATCGATTTCCAGGCAGCTTCCACTCTACATGGCGCCGCCAGAACGGTACAGACTATTGGGTAGAACCACACGGGCATAAGCCAATGCACGAAATGGATCAGTCGACCTGGGATGACGCAAAGCGCTGGGAGATGGCCTTGCAAGCCACGACCTGCCTGCTCAAAATTTTTTCTTTCCCTGAATTTTTTGCTGCCGCAGCAGAGCGCCTTGCCAAGCTCCTGGGTGCTGATGGCGTGGCACTAATCGTTTACGAGGAACCCGAGCAATTGCGATACAAACTATTCCACGGCCTGGAACAGCTCAACCAAACCCCCATCGTCAAATTCAGCTTCTCCGCCAGTCAAGGTACGGTCGGGCGCGCGCTTACCTCTGGCCAGGCTCTATTTACCTCCGATTATCCCGACAGTGCGGATGCCATGCCGGATTTCGTGGGGGCAGGGTTGCGTTCCAATCTGGTTGTGCCTCTCCCGGGCCCAGCCGGCTTCAGCGGCGCCATCGCTATCGCCTGGCTGCACCGGTACCCCGCGCCACCAAACGCCACAAGCCTCGCCATCGCTGAAATGTTCGCCTCCCTCACCGGTTCGGCCGTGTATCGAGAGGCGTTAGAGAAGCAGCTCGAGGCCCTCTCACTCACCGACCCGCTGACGGGTTTGCCAAACCGTCGAACATTCATGCTCCGCCTCATCAATGCGCAAAAGCGCGCCTGCCGCAGCCAGTCCCTCATGACCCTCGCCGTTATCGATCTGGACGGCTTCAAAACCATCAACGACGAGCTTGGTCATGCCGCCGGAGACCAACGCCTGCTCTTGGCGGCCAATGCGCTCCAAAACATCGTTGGCGACAGCGACATGGTCGCCCGGTTTGGCGGGGACGAGTTTGTCGTCATCCTCGAGGATCTGCGTTCAATCCAGGCAATCCTATCTATCCTCAACCGCATCGTCGAAGCCATCGTCGACGGCTGCAATAGTAGCAGCGAACGATACAAAATTACTGCCAGTCTTGGCGCCACTATGTACCCCTTGGATTTTTCCGAACCAGAGATTTTGCTCAAACATGCCGATGAGGCGATGTATCTCTCCAAGCGCAACGGGGGCAATAGAGTTACCTTACTCCCGCGCGATCTCGTTTATCCTTCACGGTAAGCCGCCACGGATGAGAATGCCTTTCGGCTTTGTTGCTCACCCGCAAGGGTGCGCTTCTGGGCGATCCGCCAAGCGGACCGTTATCTGGCCGAACCTACGCCTGCCGCCAACCGGCACAGCGCTACACTAATTGCTTTCTTCCTCTGTCAGCACCCCGGACGCCAGATCCGCGTCCTTGACTGGCCTGACGGAGATTTTGTACCAGCGCGTTTGAGATAGCGTGATCACGCAGCTTGGTCGAGATGAATTACGTTTGGCTGGATGGTTTGCGGTGCAGGTGGCCTATATCCAAGCGCTGAGTGGGGCCTGAGCGTATTGTAGTGGTTACGCCATTGCTCAATGAGTATTTGCGCTTCCTTGAGGCTGTAGAAGATTTC
>JAGWOU010000085.1 GCA_028870815.1 Rhodospirillales bacterium
AATTGCCTCACGGTTTGGCTGCAAGCCACGCCCGAGGACCATTTCACCCGCGTGCTGGCCCAGGGCGATGTGCGCCAACTGCCCGGCAACCGGAACGGCGTGGACGATATCCGCCTGACGCTGGAAAGCCGCGCCGGCTTCTATGCCAAGGCCGACCTCACCTTCAACACCAGCGGCAAGACCCTGGATGAGGCTTTCACCGGACTGCTCGGGCTGCTGCAAACGCACACAACGCTTGCCGAGGCCGTGTAAAAAACCGCCAATTAGTCCGGTTCGGCAAGATTGACCGGGGCCGGCGCGCGGTTGATGCTGCGCCTGATGGCCGCCACCCCCCTCCGTCCAAAACTCTACCTTGCCGGGCCGGATGTGTTTCTGCCCCATGCCGGCGCGCAGGCGGAAGCCAAATGCGCGCTTTGCGCCCGGCATGGGTTGCATGGCCTGGCACCATTTAATCCCCACCTCGACATGAGCCAGCCACCGGCGGCGCTGGCGCGCGCGATATACCAGGACGATATGGCGATGATGCGCGAGAGCGACGCGATTCTCGCCAATCTCACGCCGTTCCGTGGCGCTTCGGCCGATGCCGGCACATTGGTGGAGCTGGGCTGGTTTCTTGGCCAGGGCAAGCCGGTTTTCGGCTATTCCAACAACGCCGCGGCGTTCGCGGCACGCTCCCGCCATCAGGCGGCGCTGGAGGAGCCCATGGCGGGGCTGGCCATCGAGGATTTCGGCCTCGCGGATAACCTGATGATCGAGGCAAGCCTGACCCTGCCACTGACCCTGCCGCCGGACGGCGTTTCACGCAGATTCGATTCGCTGGAGATTTTCAGCCTCTGCCTGGAACAGGCGGCGGCTTGGTTCAGGGACTTAAGCGATACCCGCCGCCATCGGTAAGCAGAATGCGGGCGTTTTGCGGGTCCAACTCTATCTTTTGCCGCAGCCGGTAAACATGCGTTTCCAGCGTATGCGTCGTAACGGTTTGCTTATATCCCCAAACCGCTTCCAGCAGCGTTTGCCGGGCCACGGCCTGGCCGGCGCGGTAAAGATATTTGAGGATCGCGGCCTCCTTGTCGGTCAGGCGGATTTTGCCGCCCTTCACGTCCAGCAATTGGCGGGCTGAGGGACGGAACCGATACGGGCCGATCTTGATCTCGGCATCCTCAGAAGTTTCGAAACTGCGCAAATGCGCGCGCAGCCTGGCGAGCAGCTCGTTCAGCCGGAACGGCTTGGCGAGGTAGTCGTTAGCGCCTGAATCAAGGCCGCGCACAACATCCGACTCCTCGGACGAAGCGGTGAGCATGATGATCGGCGCCTTGAGGCCTCGTTCGCGCAAGGCGCGGCAGAAATCCCTCCCGTCGCCGTCCGGCAGACCAACATCCAGCAGCAGTGCATCGTAGCGCGCGCCATTGCTTAGCTTGGTCTCGGCTTCCGCTAGAGAGGACGCCTCCTCCGGCGCGAATTCGCCGTTCACGCTCAATTGCTCCATCAACGCGCCGCGCAGGGCGGTGTCGTCATCCACAATCAGGATCGGGCGTGGGCCAGCCATCATGCACTCCTTAACCGACTCGCAAAATAGTAACCCGCTTTAAGTCCGGTGTCAGCCGCTCTGGCCAGATGCTTCCGTCATCATTATTTATCTAAGTGATGGGAAGCTCGGAAATCAGTCAAAACCCGCTGGGCACGCCCCGCACGCGGGCCGTGCACCGGGCGGTCGCCGATGCCAGGCGCGGCGTGCCGGTGGTGCTGGCCGCGCGCAAGCCGTTGATTCTGGTGCCGGCGGAAACCGTTGGCGCGGAGGGGCTGCGGCTGATTGACGTGCTCTCCACCGAGCCCGCCAACCTGCTGCTCGCGCCCTCGCGCGCTGCGGCGGTGTTGAAGCAGGAGGTGACGCAGAGCGCCCCGGCGATCGCGCTGAAGCTGGCGCGGCCGTTGATCGACGTGCAAACGCTGAAGCGCGCCGCCGACCCGACCATGGAACAGATTCTACCCGCGTTCGAGACGATCAAGGCGCCGGAGGAGGCCCAGGCCGCCCTGGCGCTGGGCAAGCTGGCGCGGCTGCTGCCCGCCATGGTGGCGGCCCCGGTGCGCCACGGCTGGGCCAGCCGCAAAGAGGGAGCGGATTTGCTAACCGTACCCGCGGCGGATTTGCTGGCGTATCCGCTGGAACTGGCCTCCACGCTGATGAAGGTGGCGGAAGTGGCAGTGCCGCTGGACGGCGCGCGCGATGCACGGCTGGTGGCCTTCCGCGCGCTGGACCAAGGAATTGAGCATATGGCGATTCTGGTGGGCCGGCCCGAGGACCAGGACGTGCCGCTGGTGCGGCTGCATTCCGAATGCTTCACCGGAGACCTTCTGGGCAGCCTGCGCTGCGATTGCGGGCCGCAGCTCCAAGGTGCCATCGCCCGCATGGGGCAGGAAAACCATGGCGCCGTACTGTATCTGGCGCAGGAGGGGCGCGGCATCGGGCTCATTAACAAGCTGCGGGCCTATACGCTGCAGGATAAGGGCATGGACACGCTGGACGCCAACAGGGCGCTGGGCTGGCAGGCGGATGAACGCAATTTCCATATTGCCGCCGCCATGCTGGAGGCGCTGGGGATCAGGAAGATCAGGCTGCTGACCAACAACCCCGAGAAGCTGGAGAGCCTGGCCGCTTGCGGGATCGAGATCATCGAGCGTGTGCCGCACCAGTTCGACCCGAACGGGGTGAACGATTCCTATCTGGAGACGAAGGCCAGGCGCTTCGGGCATCTGCTTGGTTGAGTTTATTCTGCAAGACGGCACGCTGCGCGGCGCAGGGCTGACATTCCGTGGCGCGCATGGGCGCGGCGGCATCACCACCCAGAAGCGAGAGGGCGATGGCGGCACGCCGGCCGGGCTGTTGCGGCTGGTGCGGGTGCTGTACCGGGCGGACCGGCTGGCCCCGCCGCGGTGCGGGGTGCCGCTGGAGCCGCTTTCCCCCAGCGATGGCTGGTGCGACGACGTGGTGGATACCGCTTATAACAAGCCCGTGCGCCTGCCCTACCCCGCCAGCCATGAGGAGCTTTGGCGCGCGGATGGGGTGTACGACATCATCGGCGTGCTTGACTGGAACCTGGCCCCGATCGTGCCGGGGCGGGGCTCGGCGATTTTCTTCCACATCGCCACGCCGGATTACGCGCCCACGGTGGGCTGCGTGGCGCTGAATTTGCCGGATATGAAAACAGCCCTGGCGGCAGGGCTGAGCGCCATAAGGGTGCCGGGGTAAAACCCTTATCGACGCGCGTACCCGAAATGCCCTAAAGACCCGCCATGACCGCCACGCCGCTTGAACTTATCCGCAACTTCTCCATCATCGCCCATATCGATCATGGTAAATCCACCCTCGCCGACCGGCTGATCCAGCATTGCGGGGGCTTAACCGCCCGCGAGATGACCGAACAGGTTCTCGACAATATGGAGATCGAGAAGGAGCGCGGCATCACCATCAAGGCGCAGACCGTGCGGCTGGAATATCCGGCCAAGGACGGCAAAACCTATGTGCTGAACCTGATGGACACGCCCGGCCATGTGGATTTCGCCTATGAGGTAAGCCGCTCCCTGGCCGCGTGCGAGGGCTCGCTGTTGGTGGTGGATGCCTCCCAGGGCGTGGAAGCGCAAACGCTGGCCAATGTGTACCAGGCGCTGGATGCGAACCACGAAATTGTGCCGGTGCTGAACAAGATCGACCTGCCGGCGGCCGATGTGCCGAAGGTGAAAGAGCAGATCGAGGATGTGATCGGCATTGATGCCTCGGACGCGGTGGAGATTTCCGCCAAGACCGGCCTGAACATCGAGGGCGTGCTGGAAGCGCTGGTGCAGAAGCTGCCGCCACCGAAGGGCGACGACAAGGCCGAGTTGCAGGCGTTGCTGGTGGATAGCTGGTACGACCAGTATCTGGGCGTGGTGATTCTGGTGCGTGTGAAAAATGGCGTGCTGAAGAAGGGCCAGAAGATCCGCATGATGTCCACCGGCGCGGTGCATCCGGTGGAGCAGTTGGGCGTATTCACGCCGAAGATGAAGCCGGTGGATGAGCTGGGGCCGGGCGAGATGGGCTACATCACCGCCGCCATCAAAACCGTGGCGGATTGCAATGTGGGCGACACCATCACCGAGGACCGCCGCCCGGCGCAGGCCCCCCTGCCCGGCTTCAAGCCCTCCATCCCCGTGGTGTGGTGCGGGCTGTTTCCGGTGGATGCGGATGATTTCGAGAAGCTGCGCGACAGCCTGGCGAAGCTGCGGCTGAATGATGCGAGCTTCCATTATGAGGCCGAGACCTCCGCCGCGCTGGGCTTTGGCTTCCGCTGCGGATTCCTGGGGCTGCTGCATCTGGAGATCATCCAGGAACGGCTTTCCCGCGAGTTCGACCTGAACTTGATCGCGACCGCGCCTTCCGTCGTGTACCATGTGTACAAAACCAACGGAGAGATGGAGCCGCTGCATAACCCGGCGGACATGCCGGACGGCTCGATCATCGACCATATCGAGGAGCCATGGATTAAAGCCACCATCATGGTGCCGGACGATTATCTGGGCTCCATCCTCACCCTGTGCTCCGAGCGGCGCGGCCAGCAGCTTGATCTCACCTATGTCGGCAACCGTGCCATGGCGGTTTACAAGCTGCCGCTGAACGAGGTGGTGTTCGATTTCTACGACCGGCTGAAATCCGTGAGCCGGGGCTATGCCAGCTTCGATTATCAGATCGAGGATTACGCCGAGGCGGACCTGGTGAAAATTTCCATCCTGGTGAACCAGGAGCCGGTGGATGCGCTCTCCTTCATCGCGCATCGCAGCCAGGCGGAAACACGCGGGCGGGCCATTTGCGGCAAGTTGAAGGATCTGATTCCCAAACAGCTGTTCAAAATCGCCATTCAGGCAGCCATTGGCGGGCGGGTGAGCGCGCGCGAGACGATCTCCGCCCTTTCCAAAGACGTGACCGCGAAATGCTATGGCGGTGACATTAGCCGTAAGCGCAAGCTGTTGGAAAAGCAGAAAGAGGGCAAGAAGCGCATGCGCCAGTTCGGCAAGGTGGAGATCCCGCAAAGCGCCTTCCTGGCGGCGCTGAAGATGGATGCCTGACAGGGCTTGGCAGCGTGGCACAGTTTCGCTAGAGACTGCCCCCACCGCCGGATGGACAGATGGCCGAGCGGCTTAAGGCGCACGCTTGGAAAGCGTGTGTACGTTAATAGCGTACCCAGGGTTCGAATCCCTGTCTGTCCGCCACAACAGGCCACCGGCACAGGCGGTACACCGCACTGATCCAAGCCGGGCCAATTGCCTATAAGGCATATCTTGTTATTCAGCGTGGGATGAAGCGCGTATTCCGTTCCGCTGCCGGGTGGCGGCCTCATGCAATGCCTGTTGCCGCCTTCTTGCTGCTGGCGCTTGCGGCAAACCTTCCCTCGCTTTCCGGCCTGGTTCATGTGGATCCCGCGCTTTATTTCTCGGGATTGGCACAGAATGTCCAGCCAGGCTGGCTGGCCGAGCCGCCCGGCTGGATAGACCCCGCCGTTGGGCTCTACACCCAGCCGCTAGGCCAACTGGCGATGCATGACTGGGTGCATGGCGTAGTCCCGTGGTGGAACCCTTATTCTGGCCTGGGAATGCCGCTGGCGGCGGAAACCAACGGCCCCGCCTTCTTCTTCCCCTTTAATCTAGTGATGCTTTCCGCCCAGGGCTGGTTATGGATGCGGGTGCTGATGCAGGCCGCCTGCGGCGTGCTTGGTTACGCGCTGGGGCTGGAGCTTGGACTGGCACGGCTGGCCGCGTTTCTCGGCGGGGGGCTTTATGCCCTCAGCCCGGCCTTCCTGCTCTCGCCTCATTCGGCCATCGCCCCAATGCCTTTTCTGCCGATGCTGCTCCTGGGCGTGGAACGCGCCGCAAAGGCCAAACGGGGCTGGGGCATCATCGCCGCCGCCATGGCCTGGTCGATCACCGCCGGGTTTCCGGAAGTGGCGCTATTCAACGGAATGCTGACGGCTTTATGGTCCAACACCCGCGCCGCCGCGCTACGGGGGAGGACACTTGCCGGGTATTTCGGCCAGCAGGCGCTGGGCCTGGCATTGGGCACGGCACTTACGGCACCCTTGCTGGTTCCGTTCCTGGACTATGTCAGCCAGGCAAATCTCGGCGCGCACGGTACCTCGCTGCTTGCCAACGCCGTGGTGGAGCCGGGAACAATGGCTCTGCAAATCGTCCCGTTCGCATTTGGCTTGTTCGGCGGCTCGCCACCCGCCGGGGCCAGAAGTTACATGGCCAATGGCTGGGTTCGGCTGCCGGGCTGGATCGACCTTCAGGTACTTATTTTCTCACTCGCCGCCTTGGTACGGCCCAACAAGGCAACTTCGTTGCGCCTGGCCTTGGCCGGGTGGGTGCTGTTCTGGGAATTGCGATATGCTGGCTTCCCGCCGCTAGTGTGGTTGGTGAATGCCATGCCGGTGGTGAACCAAACCGATTTCACACGCTTTACCGGCCCCTCGTTGAATTTCGCCTTGTTTCTGCTCGCGACTTTGGGGTTCGACGATTATCTGCGCGGCCCACCGCTCTCCGCCCGGCGTTTAATTGGCGTGTGGTTCTGTTTGACCGCACTTGTTTGTGCGCTGGTGGCACCCGCATGGAGGTTTTTTGCCGCCTGGTACATCGCAATGCCGGATGCGTTGCGGCTTGGTGCCATTTGTGTCGGCTTCGGCGCGCTCGTGCTTCTGTTCGCATCGAGGGAACTGCTTCGGCGGCGCCACCCCCGCATGCTCTGCGGCGTGCTGCTGGCCGGGATGCTGGTTGAACTCACCGCCACACAGCTGGGCGGCCTGCGCGGCGGCACGCTGGATATGAAGCCCGTGCGTTTCCTGCAAGCGCATATCGGGCTTTCGCGGATGGTGAGCCTGGGGCCGCTGGATTCAAATTTCAATCTAACGTATCATATTCCTTCTCTAACATACTCCTCGCTGCCCGTACCGGCATTGATGGCGCATGAGGTGTACTATCATCTTGTCGTCTTCAACCCGGTTGATTTCAGCCTCAACGATCCTTCATTGGTCACCAACATCCATTACGCCCTGCCGCGCATGGCGGCTG
>JAGWOU010000086.1 GCA_028870815.1 Rhodospirillales bacterium
CTGCGCCGTAGTGCCAAGTTCCGCCCTACTCATGCCTGCCTGTGCGGCACCATGGCCGCCGCCGCCGCTGCCGAACTCGTACTGCCGCTGTTCCATGCCGCGGACACTATGATGATGGTGCTGGTCTGGCAGATGGGCAGCGTCGCACTCTTCACCATGCTCGGCGCGCTAGCAGCGAAGCTTGGATTAAACTCGCTCGGATAGAGGCACTTGTCGTTTGGGTAGAAGCCCTGGCAAAACCAAAATTCGAATTTGCGCTTAGACATTCGAGACACTCAACTTTGCTCCAAACTGATCGGTCTCCTACGCGCCTCCCTACTCGCGTGTAGATTCAGGTGGACAAGGCATTTTGAAGAATGTTGAGGAGTAGTCGACCCTCTTCCCCCAGGGCCAAGCCCCTGGTTGCGCACCCGCAAGGGGTGCGCTTCTGGGCGATCCGCCAAGCGGCTCGCTTTCCGGTAGGCCCTTCGGCCTTGCCAAAATCTGTGTGGTATCACCCGTTGGTTTCCGCCGTCAGCGCCCCTGGCGCCAAATCGGCATCCATATCCAGCGCCGTACCAGCCGCCTTCGCTAGCCGCCCGGTTTTACCGCCGCCCTTCCCTTTTCCATTACTGCTAGATCCGGCTTTCGCCATCCTCTCCGCCGCCTTGGCCGCCTTGGCCGCCTTCGGCCGCATCACATTGATGGCGGCGGCATCAAGGGTATTCTTGATATGGGCAGCATAATGCTTCTCGATCATCTCGACCGAGGTGCGGCAGTTCTTGGCGATCTGATAAATATCCGCCCCCTCCATCAGCCGCAGGCAGATATAGGTGTGCCGCAAACTGTAAGCCGTACGCGGTTTGCCATCCCGATCAGCCTTCAGCTTGGCTTTGGCCAAAATCCTGTTGAACAACTTCAACTGCCCGCCTTGCGGGAACACCTTGTCCGTCGGCTCCGGCAATTCCACCGGCAACGGTTCATTCGGGTTCTTCTTTGAGCGATTTCGCTTCTGTTTGCCTCGAGTTGGCTTCGGCCGGTTCAGCAAGCGCTCATAAGGCCGCACCGCCCCCGGCGTGCTCTTGCAGAACCCCACACCGCGCTTGCCCCGCACCTCGATCTCCAAGATCGTCTGCCCGGTGGCATGATCCGTCACGATCGACACATCCCGGTGCTCGAGATTGCCCGCTTCATCCGGCCGCAATCCGGTATTGCCCATGAACAGGATGTAGTCGTGCATCTGCTCGGCATTCCACCGGTACTGCGGCTGCGGCGGATTGCGCGCCCAGTCTCTGGAAGCGGTGTAGAGCTGCTTATATTCCTCGGGGCTGAACCAGGGCCGATGCACGATCTTGCCCTGCGTCTTATAAGGCGGGGACAGATCCGGCAGATAGGTCAACCAGCCATGGCGGATCGCCGCCTTCAGCACCAGGCGCAGCGTCACCACCTCGTCATGCAGCGTGCTGCGCGCCGGCGTCTTCGCGCCCGCCTTCGTCGCAGTCTCGATCCGGTGTACCCGGTAATCCTGCACAGCCCCCGGCGTCACCTCGGACAGGCCCATTTTCCCGAAGAAGGGCAGCAGATGCAGGCGCAGTCGGATTTGGTGCCCTTGCACCCATTTCGGGGAACGCTCGCCCTCGGTGATCACTTCATATTCGCGGGTAAATTTCTCCGCCGCATCGGCGACGGTCTTTTCCGTCACCAGCGTGCCAGCCGCCTGCTTGCCTTGCAGTGTCAGATACCAGTCCTCGGCTATCTTCTGTGCGGTGGTGAGTCTTTCTTGTTTGGTAGTCGCCCGCCATTGCTTGCCCCCCACCGAGGCCGAGCACTGCCAGAAGCGGCTATTGCCGCGCCGGTAAAGCTGAAGCTTGCCACCCAACAAGGCGTGATGGTCGTCCATCGCACGCTCCCCCAACGGGGCCGCGGATACGGGCAAAACTCAATCAAGGCGCCCGGCGATCAGCGGCGGTTGCACTTGGTGAAAATTTTACAACCGCGTAGCTTGTCAGGTTTTTACCGGCGAGTGACGATGTGTTAAACATGTGATAGGCTGTTTCAGCCTATTTAGCGCCTTCTACGGCGCTTTATCTATTTGATTTATCTTGAAAACTTGGTTGCGGGGGCACGATTTGAACGTGCGACCTTCAGGTTATGAGACGGAATGACATTAAACTTTATCAAGTATTTTCTTCTATTGTTCGAAACATCACGTGAACCGCCCTAAACACTACACTTAAAAATCCTCGTTCGTTTCGATTCTCGGCTCAAAATGCCCTAATTGGCCAACCTAAACACAAGGCCTGCACCGCTTAACGCGAGGCATATCCAAACTACCCATTACCCCCCAAAAACTCCGGGTGGATTGAAGGATGTCACTTCGCAAAATGCAGACATATCTGGCCTCGTTTGCTCCCGCTCCCTTCAGAACGCCCTCACCCGAAACACGTCCCCTGTTCCCGCATCGCGGACCAAATCAACACGAGCACCATCCCAGTGATAATCAAGATGGCGCCCTTGCGAAGGCGGCGTTGCCAGGTCCGGATAAAACAGCCCTACACAAACACCGTCAGGGTCGCGCCTGCTGGGGTAGACCAGCCCCTCAGATCCACTGCCCCGCAACGCCACCGCCAGTTGTTGCGCCGTGGTGTAATCATCCCGGTCCAACGCAGGCAGGAACGCGGCAATCCCGGCCCGCAGGTCATGGAGTGAGGCCCGGATATCCAGCACCAACTCCCGGAATTGCGAGGTCCAGCCAGGCGGTTGGCCGGTCTGTGCCATGAAGCGGGCGTGGTGATGAATGGTTTCAAGCAGGGCCGTCTCATATGCCCGCGCGGCGTACAGCACGCCGTAAGCCCCTGCGCTGAACCGGCTCGGCCGATCGGGGCTGACATGCGTGAAGGGGGCCATGAGGTAGCTCGCCCCCGGCCCAGAAACGCGCCGCGTCACCGGCACCAGATCAAGGGCGCCGATCGTTTCCATGAGGCGCGGATTGGTCTTCTGCTCGGCGGCGATCAATAAGGGCCAATCTTCTGGATCGGCGATATCCTCAAACAAATCGATCGGCGGATACAGGCTGCGGATGATCCGCCTGGCACCGACCCAATGAACCGGCGAGATGGGGACGATCGACGGATCGATCACCAGCCGCCACGCGCCGCATCCAGATAATGCCGCACCCGCATGAGATCGGTTAACTCACCGTGGAGCATGACATCCAAAGCCGAGCGACCGCTAAAAGCCGCATTCGGGGCTTTGATCCAGCCATAGCCGCGCGCCGGCTCCTTGAAAATGATCCGCAAGGCTTTGTGGATCCCCATGAGGTTGGAGAGCCTGGCCTTGCCGTCACGGCCAATCCGGCCAATCTCGCCTGTCTTCCAGCGGGCAAAGGTACGGCGGGGCAAGTCAAGGATGATCGCGGCCTGGTCGTCTGTCACCCCCCATAGGCGGAAGAGGTTCAAGGCCGCGCGGAACATGGCGCCTGCCTCTTCATCGGTGATCGGGTCAGGTGAAAAGGGCTTCGGCGCAACGGTGATCTGGCTAAGCACAGACATGAGCGACTCCTGTCATATGGCCGTATATACGAAATATATCGCCACATGGCAAACACAATTCCTGGACGGCCAGCGCCTGGGCCATGCGCACCATTCGATTCTCCCGAAGCTTGGATCCGTTCGCGTGGACTCACATACAGCCTCTTGTTCGGCTCACGCCCTTCGCTCAAGTTAGTCATATGCGGGTATTGCTGATCGAGGATGATGCGCTGATCGGCGCGGGTTTGCTCGCCGCGTTGAAATCAGCGGGCATGATGGTGGACTGGGTCCGTGATGGGGTGACGGGGGAGGCGGCGTTGCGCGACAATGCCTATGCCATCGCCTTGCTTGATCTGGGCCTGCCGGGCCTAGATGGTCTGAGCGTGTTAAAAGCCGCGCGGCAGAAAGGGGTGGAAACGCCTGTGCTGGTGATCACCGCCCGCGATGCGGTGGAGAGCCGCGTTGCGGGGTTGGATCTTGGAGCCGATGATTATCTGGTGAAGCCGTTTGCGCTGCCGGAGTTGCTCGCGCGCATGCGGGCCCTGATCCGCCGCCAGGCCGGGCGGGCAATCGCGCGGCTGGAAACCAGCGAGGCGGCGCTTGACATGGCAAGCCACGAATTTTCCCATGGCGGCCGCACCGAGCGCCTCTCCGCGCGGGAATATGCGCTGATGCAGGCGCTGATGAGCCGGCCGGGACGGATTTTATCCCGCGCCGAGATTGAGGAGCGCCTCTATGGCTGGGGCGACGAGGTGGAAAGTAATGCCGTGGAGGTATTGATCCATTCAATCCGGCGCAAATTCGGAAAGCAGGTCATTCTGAACATACGCGGCGCCGGATGGATGGTGGAAAAATGAACCTCGCCCCCTCATTGCGCAGAACCGCTTTGCTGTGGGTCACCTTCCTGCTGGTGGGGGCCGGGCTGATCGCGGCGGGTGCCGCGTATCTGTACAGCAAGAGCGAGACGGCGGATTTTCTGGATGGCCAACTTCGCCAGATTGCCCTTAACGCCGGGCCGGGTCCCGGCAGGGCCAACGCGCCCGCCGCGCCCGACCAGGATGCCGAGGACCGATTTGCCGTGACCATCTGGAATGCCCAAGGAAGCATGCTGCATCAAGCCATACCTGGCATATTTACGTCGCCTCCGCTCCGGGCCGGCTTTTCCACTGTGCGGATCGGCGATGAAGCTTGGCGGGTCTATGTATTGCGCGGCGCCGAGCGCACCGTGGCGGTTGCGCAGCGTGAGATCGTCCGCGACGAAATCGCCAGCAATGCCGCTATCGGCGCGGCCTTGCCGGTGGCGCTCCTGATCCCGTTCTCCTGGCTGCTTGTCTGGCTGACCCTGCATCGCACTTTGCGGCGGCTCGACCTCTTGGCCGCGGATCTCGCCACACGCGGCACAATGGCTACCGAGCCCCTGCCGCTGCATGGTATTCCTCAAGAATTGACGCCGCTGATCACCAGCATGAACGGTCTCATCGTAAGGCTTCAGACGGCGCTTTCCGCGCAGAAGCGCTTCCTGGCCGATGCCGCGCACACGCTGCGCACGCCGATCGCCGCGATGCAGATTGAGATCGATAATCTCGTCGCCGGGGCACCGCTGGCGTTGCCGCGCCTGGCCGCGCTCGCAGCGGGGGCGCGCCGCAGCGCGCAGCTGACCGACCGGCTCCTGCGCCTGGCCCGGCTCGACGAACCGCCGACGCTGCCCGCCACCCGTTTCGATGCCGCGCGGCTTCTGCTTGATTGCGTCGCGGATCACGCTGCACTCGCCGCGCGCAAACACATTGAGCTGAGCGCAGATATCTTGCCACGGTTCTTGGTGACCGGCGCCGAGGACGACGTGCGCACGCTTTTCAGCAGTTTGATCGAAAACGCCGTGACTTACACGCAGGCGGGCGGGACCGTGGACATTTCCTTGCGCCAAAGCCAGGCCGGCGGTTGCGCCGAAGTGTGCGATAACGGCCCCGGCCTTCCCGAAGGCGCGCAAGCGCGGATTTTCGAACGTTTCTTCCGCGCCGCACCGGAGGTGGCGGAGGGCACCGGGCTGGGGCTCGCCATCGCCCGCCGCATAGCCGAGCGCCAAGGCTTTGGGCTGGAGGTGGTAAACCGCACCGATACTGTCCGCGGTGTTGTGGCAAGGGTGACGATGCCTGGCAGTTGGTCCTAAGTTTCAGCTAAGTCTGCGTCGCTAAACCATGGTCAAGGCGCCCGGCGTAGCCGGCGCCGAACGTAGATGAAGCATGGAGTTTGACGATGAAATTTACGTATCCCGCCCGTACTCTGGGTGCTCTGGCGATCCTCGCCGGTTGCGCGACGCCGGCCCTGGCTTACACAGGCGAAAACCTCTCCGGAGGCGCCAAGATCAACCTCGAAGCAGCGCGAAACATCGCTCTGAAGGCGCAGCCTGGAAAAATCGCGGATGAAGAGCTGGAGAAGGAAGCTGGTGGCAGCGGCTTGCGCTATTCATTCGACATCAAATCCGGCGCGAAGACGCATGAGGTCGGCGTAGATGCCGTGACCGGTGCCGTTCTTGAGAACAGCGTGGAGGGGGCCAATCCCGATTAAGGCAAATTGATACCCGCCCCCCGCCCGGAGGATATATAGATGACCACCAGCCTCGCCACCGTGAGGATCGCAAGGCTGGTAGTTTATCCATGCGCCCCCCCACGGCGGCGAGGTTGACGCATCAGCTTAGATAATCATGCGACGATGAAAGCCGACGGGCCCGCGACAATAGCGTCGCGGAGGTCAAAAATGATAATGTACGCCGAATAGAAGACGCTGCCCATAATATTCGCGCTGAATCGGATAAAACCTGTTCGAGCCCTGAGTGATATATAGGCGGTAATTGGTTAAGTTGGCACCTTGGGCATAGAAGGTCCAATGCGGGGTCAACTGATAGGACGCGCTCACATCCAGCATGAAAGTCGGCTGGGTGTAAGTGCTGCTCCCCGGGTTGCTGCCGGCGGCAAAGAGATTGCGTGAAGTGTAGTTTTCGCTGATCTCGAAATCGAACCGGCCTTTTTTATAAGTTTCGGCGATATTGGCGGTCAGCGGATAGGTCTCCGGCAGAATGGAACGCCCCTGACCGGGAAAGATTTTACCCGTGCCGTCCACATAGGTCAGATTGGCATCGATCCCCAGACCATCAAGCGGGTGCAGCAGGAAATAAAAACGCTGAATGGCCTCAAGCTGGACGCCACGCACCTGGGCACCGCTGATATTCTTGAATGTCTGATAGGTGTTGCCGTTCGCATTATAGTTGGTCGCGATGATATAGTTGTCGATATTTTTAAGGAAGCCATCAACCATGTAAACGCCGTCATTATGCGTGTAATAGGCCAGCGCGACATCAAATGTTTTACCGGTTTGCGGCTTTAGATTCGGGTTGCCCGTGGAGATCAAAGAGCCGCTGCCACTGCCCAGGGCCGCATTCGCGGTCGTGGAAATCGCCGGGCTGACCTGCTGGAAGCCGGGACGCGCGATGCCTGTCGAATAGGCAAAGCGTCCCTGCAGCTCCGGCGTGATGTCATATTTCAACTGTACTGTAGGGAAGATGTTGTTGTAACTCTGGGACT
>JAGWOU010000087.1 GCA_028870815.1 Rhodospirillales bacterium
GCCTCTGAGAACCCGTCCAGCGAGCCCAGAATCCAGCGCAGGCTGTTCCGCAACCGCCGGTACAGCTCGGCCTGCTGCTTTAGAATTTCCGGGCCAATGCGCAAATCCTCGGAAATATCCGAGTTCAGCACCCATAGCCGCAGAATATCCGCGCCATATTTGTCGTTCACTTCCTGCGGGGCCGTCACGTTGCCGAGCGATTTGGACATTTTGCGCCCCTGCTCGTCCAGCACGAAGCCATCCGTCACAATCGCCTTGAAGGGCGCCACACCCCGCGTGCCCACGGCTTCCAGCAGCGAGGACTGGAACCAGCCGCGATGCTGGTCCGAGCCTTCCAGATACACATCCGCCGGCCAGGGCATCCCCCGCGCCTCCAGCACGAAGGCATGGGTGGAGCCGGATTCGAACCAGACATCGACCACGTCGAAAATCTGCTCGTAATCATCCGGGTTGCGCTCCAACCCCAGAAAATCGCTGGCCGGGCGGGTGTACCAGGCATCCGCGCCCTCGGCGGTGAAAATCTCCACCACGCGCCGCACCACGGCCTCGTCGCGCAGCGGTTCATGGGTGTGTTTATCGACGAAAATCGCGATCGGCACGCCCCAGGCGCGCTGGCGGGAGATGCACCAATCCGGGCGGCCCTCCACCATCGAGCGGATGCGGTTGCGCCCAATCTCGGGGACGAATTTCGTATCGTCGATGGCGGCAAGCGCCTTCTCGCGAATCCGGTCCTCGCCATCCATGCGGATGAACCATTGTGCCGTGGCGCGGTAGATCAGCGGTGCTTTCGAACGCCAGCTATGCGGGTAGGAGTGCATGAACTCGTTGCGATGCAAGAGATTGCCCGCCTCGATCAGCTTCGCGCAGACCGGATCGGCCGCCTTATACACATGCAAGCCCGCGAAAAGCGGCACATTCTGGTAGTACGTGCCGTCATCGGCCACCGTATCCGGCACGGAAATGCCGTTGGCCTTGCAGAGCGCGAAATCGTCCTCGCCATGGCCGGGGGCCATGTGCACGATGCCGGTGCCCGCCTCCATGGTTACGAACTCGCCCAGCATCACCGGCACGGTGAAATCATACCCCGCATCCGCCTTGGCCAGGGGATGATGGAAGCGCTGGCCTTCCAGCTTCGCCCCCGGGAAGCGCTCGCCCACGGAATAGGCGGCAATGCCAACCTCCTTGGCGAAACCTTCCAGCAGGGAAGTGCCGACGATCAGCTTCTCGCCCTTCACCGCCAGGCTGCCCTCGGTCACATCATCCACGGTCACCACGGCGTATTCCAGCTCATGCCCCGCCGCGAGGCCGCGATTGCCCGGAATGGTCCAGGGCGTAGTGGTCCAAATCACGATCGACGCACTGGCAAACGCCTCGGTCGCCGCCGGGAAGCGGACGTAGATCGCCGTGTCCTTCTTGTCGTGATACTCGACCTCGGCTTCCGCCAGCGCGGTTTTCTCCACCGGGCTCCACATCACCGGCCGCAAGCCGCGATACAGCGCGCCATTCAGCAAAAACCTGCCGATCTCCCCTGCAATCGCCGCCTCTGAGGCGAAATCCATGGTGGCGTAACGCTTCGCCCAATCGCCCATCACGCCCAGGCGCTGGAACTCGGCGGACTGCACCTCAAGCCAATGCTGCGCGTATTCCCGGCATTGCTTGCGGAATTCCAGAACCGGCACCTGGTCCTTGTCCAACTTCTTGGCGCGGTACTGCTCCTCGATCTTCCATTCAATCGGCAGGCCGTGGCAGTCCCAGCCCGGAATGTAATCCACATCCCGCCCGGCCATGGATTGCGCGCGGTTGATGACGTCCTTGTGAATCTTGTTCAGCGCGTGGCCGATATGCAGATTGCCATTGGCGTAAGGCGGACCGTCATGCAGCACGAAAGGAGTCTTGCCCATGGCGGCTGTGCGCAGCCGGGCCCAAAGGTCCATCTCCGCCCAGCGGCGCAGCATCTCCGGCTCGCGCTTCGGCAACTCCCCGCGCATGGGGAAATCCGTGCGCGGCAGGAACACGGTGGATTTATAATCGGTCAGCGAATTACTCATGAAAAACCATCACCAGGCGGTGGGAAATGACGCGGCGAAAACCCGTTTCAGGCCCGGGCAGGCAGCATAATTCGTATCGAAAGGCCGGTCATGGCGCATTTATGCGGCCCCGCCCGGCAGAGCGTCAAGCATGCGCCGTGCCTGGGCAGCATCGCGCGCAATTTGCGCCTTCAGCAGATCGAAGGAGGCGAATTTCTGCTCGTCGCGGATAAAATGGCGCAGTTGCACGGCTATTTCCTGCCCGTAGAGATCGGCTTCAAAGTCAAAGAAATGCACTTCCAGCCGGGATTCGATGCCGCCCACTGTCGGCCGCAAGCCAATATTGGCCACACCCTTTACCAACTTGCCCCCAATCCGCGCGGTCACGGCGTAAACCCCGCGCTGTGGCTCCAGATGCCGCCCAAGCTGGATATTCGCGGTGGGGAAACCGATGGTGCGCCCCTTCGCGTCGCCATGCACCACCTCGCCCCTCACGGAGCATGGCCGGCCCAGCAGCGCCGCCGCGCGCTCCGGGTAGCCGTCCTGCAACAGGCGGCGGATACGCGATGAGGAAATCGGCCCCTGCGAATCCGCAACCGGCGGCACGATGGAAAGCCCGATGCCCAGCGTCTCCACCCTGGCGGCCAAAAATTCCACATCTCCCCCGCGCCGGTGGCCGTAGGCAAAATCCGCCCCGCAGGAGAGATGCACGGCGCCGATGCCCTTGAATAAAATCTCCTGCACGAAGAACTCGGCGGAAAGATGGGAAAACTCGGTATCGAAGGGCAACTGATAGAGGTACTCAACCCCCAGCGCCGCCAGCGCCGCGGCGCGCTCGGCCGCCAGGGTCAGCCGGAAGGGCGGGTCCTGAGGGCGGAAATATTCACGCGGATGCGGCTCAAAGGTGAGCACTGCGCGCGGCACATCTGGCCGCGCGGCATGGGCGGCGCGTAAAACCGCCGCATGACCGATATGCACGCCGTCGAAATTACCCAGGGCGACGCTGGCGCCGCGCGCCGCGGGCGGCAGAGCCCGCCAATCCGAATAAATCTTCATGAGCCTGCTAAAGCCCTCACCCTTGGCCGCCGGTCAAGGGTGCGGCACAACGCGGGTACAAACAAATCCTGAGAGGATCGTCGATGCGGGGTTTCATCAAGGGCTTGGCCGGGCTCATCGTTTTAGTCGTCCTGGCTTGGCTGGGCGTGTGGCTCTATGCTGAAATGCGGTTAAAACAGCTTGTTGTGGCTGAAATCAACCGCGCGAATGCCTCCGGCACGGTGCAGATCAGCTACGACAAGCTCACCACCAGCGATTCGCCGCTCGTCGCCAGCGTCACCCTGGCTCACCCCAGCTGGACATCCCAGCCCGCCCCAGGCACCGGGCAGATAAGCCTGCGCGCCGCCAGCATCGGCGCGCATATCGACTTGTTCACCCCGCTGCTCCTGCACGTGGACATGCCGCAGAGCATCGCCATCACCACGCCGCGGGCCTCCGGCGCGCTCACCTTCGCCGTGGCGGACATCACGGAAAAACTCTCGCCCTCGGTTTGGACCGGCAACACCGACAACCCCATCACCGGCGGCGATGCGCGCTTCGCGGGCATCAACCTGCTGGCCAGCAATGGCAGCCTGCAAGTGGCGCAAATCGACAGCCTGGTGCTGCATGAGTCGTTGAACGCCAAGGCCGGGCCGGGGCAAACGGCGATGTCTCTCAAAGAGACAATGAATCATTTCCAGCTCTCGCCCATCATCGCGCGGCTCATCAACCTGCCCTTCAACGGGCAAATCGCCTATCTCGGCCTTTCGGCACAGCTTTCCGGTCCGCTGGACTGGCAAAGCATCGCCAAACAGGCCGCTACGCTGACCCCCGGTACCGCGCGCGAGCATTTCATGCTGCAAAGCCTTCACCAATGGGCGCTGGCCGGCGGCAGCGGCCAGGGCAAGCTAACCCTGACACTCGGCCCCAGCCAACTTAAAGCCGCTGGCAGCGTGAAGTTCGACAGCGCCGGCCAACCCTCCGGCACGGCGAGTTTAACCGCCAACCATCTGGACCAGTTCACCGGCGCCATCATCAGCGCCTATCCCGGGTTGCAGAACTGGGTCAGCCAGTTTGAGGCGCGGTTCTCGCCTTATCTCTCCACCACCGATGCCGGCGGGCAGATGCTGACGATGAACACCGTCTACGGCAACAACGGCGTGGTAATAAATGGCAACAAAACCGGCGCCATGCCGCCGCTGGATTGGAACAACCTGCTGAACCCGCCCCCCGCGCCACCCACGGCGCCGGGCGATGGATCAGGTGCAGCCTCGCCATAAAGCCACAAAAAAAGGGGCCAACCGGCCCCCTTTTCACATTCCGCCGCCTTATTGGGCCGCGGAGATCTTCGAAATCTGGCTCTGCATGGCATTGAGCAGGGCGGAGACCTGGCCACCATTATCGGTGATCACCCCGGCATAATCATTGCGCGTGGTGATGCGCAGGGATGTGCCCGCCACAATCACGTCGATAATCTTAGGCTGCCCGGCGCTTTCCTCCACCACCCAGCCCACATCAGCGGGCGCTTTGTCCGGGGCGGTGACGGTCGTATCCACCAACACATCGTCGCCCTGCGGGGTGGCGCTGTTCACCTGGAACGTAACGCCCTGATACGCCTTGATCTGGTAGGTGATGTTGTAGCTGAGCAACTGGTGAAACAGTGTCTGGAATTGCTGTTGCTGCCCCGGGGTCGCCACATTTTTGTAGCGGCCGAGGACGTAGTCACCCACTTGGTCAACGGCGACGATCTGGTTGACGAGACCGCGCAGTTCGGTGGCCTTCTGGCTCTCGGAGGCGTTGCTGTTGACGATGCCGACCAGCTTGTCGCCGGACTGGCTGATGAAGCTCTTGGCCGTATTCGGGGAAAGCGCCTGTGCGGCGCACACTGTCACGGTAAGCATTGGGGCGGAGGCAATGGCCCCCAGGATGAAGCGGCGGAAATGCATAATGTCTCCTATATCCTCGCTTTATTTGGCCGGCTGATGGTACCAGTCCGGCCAGGTTCTGGTGTCGCGCTGCTGAATCTGCTGCAATTGTGAGGCACGAGATTGGCGATAAAGGCTCCGGAATGTGGCATAGGGGTCAAGCGCCGTGGCATTGATCTGGTCGATCGTGCCCAAAAGCCCCGCCCGTGTATTGACCAAGTGGATCCCTGTCTCGGAATAGCCGAAATCGCTGAGCGCGGCGCTGGCGGGTGCGGCCTCCATCGGGGTGGCAAACCAGTCGAACGGATAGGTCCACACATCACGCACGCCCGAGGGGCCAAAGGCGGGCAGGTACAGATATGGTCCCGGCGGCACGTCCCAGCTCGCCAGCGTCAGGCCGAAATCGGTATCCGTCTCCGGATAACCCAGCGACGAGGCGGGGTCGAAAATACCTCCGATGCCAACCGTGGAGTTGACCAGGAACCGCACCAGAGAGGTGCCCGCATCCGTGGGATGCCCCTCCGCCATGAAATTCAACATCCGGGCCGGCTCACCGATATTGGAGGTGAAATCCCCCACATGGTTGCGGATGCCCTGGGTGGTGATGTGCACGTAACCCTCGGCCACAGGCTTCATCACATAGCGGTCAAGCGTGTTGTTGACCTTGAAGAACACCCGGTTGGTGGGTTCCAGCGGGTCGTTAAGTTGCTGGTAGGCCTGATAATCCGCCGTGTCGGACTTCGGCGGGGCGGTGGCGCAGCCAGCAAGCGCCGTGGCCAGGGCCAGCGCCGGTATGGTCATGGCCATACCGTGCCTGAGCCTGTGTTTCAGCTTCGTCTTCATCCCTCAACTGCCTCCTGCCTTCGGGGCCGTCCATGTGGCGGCATCCCCCAATGTGAGCGTCATTACCGTGCCGTCAACCGGGCAACCAGAGCTATAGTTAGGCTGTGGCCTCCTTGCCACTTGCTTAACCCGTTTCAGCCTGCCACCTAGCCCCTTCACGGAGCTTGCCACACATGACACATTCCCCTGTCCGACACACTTTGGAGCGCTGGGCCGCTGGCGAACGGATCGCCCCCCTGCCCGCGCGCGAAGGCGCCGCCCCGCCGGCCATCTCCTTCGAATTCTTCCCGCCCAAGACCGAGGCGCTGGAAACCCAGCTCTGGCATTGCATCGAGCGGCTGGCCACTTTGCGCCCGGATTTCGTCTCCGTGACCTATGGCGCCGGCGGCTCCACGCAGGAGCGCACCCACGCCACCGTGCTGCGCATTGTAAAGGAAACCGCCCTTACCCCTGCCGCTCACCTCACCTGCGTGGGCGCAACCAGGGAGGCGGTGAACGAGGTCGCTGAGCGGTACTGGCAGGCCGGGGTGAAGCATATCGTCGCCCTGCGCGGGGATGCCCCCAATGGCGAAACCTACGCGCCGCATCCCGGCGGCTACGCCTTCGCGGCGGATCTGGTGGAAGGGCTCAAAAAAGTCGCGGATTTCGAGATTTCCGTCGCCGCTTATCCGGAAACCCATCCCCAGGCCACCAGCCCGGAGGCTGACCTCGATAATCTGAAGCGCAAGCTGGATGCCGGGGCCACCCGCGCCATCACCCAGGTGTTTTTCGACAACGCCATCTTCCTGCGCTTCCTGGACCGCGCTGTGGCCGCGGGCATCAAGGCGCCCATCGTGCCCGGCATTCTGCCCGTCACCAATTTTAATCAGATGAAGAAATTCTCCGAGGCCTGCGGCACCTCCGTGCCCAACTGGATGGCTGGCATGTTCGAAGGGCTGGACGACGATGCGGAAACCCGCCGCATGGTGGCGGCGGCGGTGGCGGCGGAGCAGGTTCGTTTGCTCCAGGCCAATGGCATCGACGAGTTCCATTTCTACACCCTGAACCGCCCGGATCTTTCCTACGCCATCGCCCGCATTCTGGGGGTGAAACCCGAGGCTCCCGCCGCTTGAGCGATTATCTGGACGGACTGAACACGGCCCAGCGCGAGGCTGTGGAGGCAACAGACGGGCCAGTGCTGGTGCTGGCGGGTGCTGGCACCGGCAAAACCCGCGTGCTCACCACCCGCTTCGCCCATATTCTGCTCAGCCGCAA
>JAGWOU010000088.1 GCA_028870815.1 Rhodospirillales bacterium
CTTTCCGGCGGGCAGCAGCAGCGGCTTTGCATCGCGCGCTCCATCGCCGTGCGGCCAGATGTGCTGCTGCTCGATGAACCAACCTCGGCGCTGGACCCGATCAGCACGCTGAAGATCGAGGAATTGATCGACGAGCTGAAGCAGGATTTCTGCATCGTCATCGTCACCCACAACATGCAGCAGGCAGGCCGCTGCGCGGATCAGGTGGCGTTCTTTTATCTGGGCGAGCTGGTGGAGGTCGGCCCCTCCAGCCAGATCTTCACCGCCCCGCGTGAGCGCAAGACCCAGGAATATATTACCGGCCGGTTCGGCTAGCATATGGCCGCCTTGGAACAAAACTCCTTGGTCCAATGCATCCGCCACCTGCTCAGCCTAAATTGAAAGACCTAGAGAATATGCCCGACGAACCGAAACATATCGTCACCAGTTTCGAGGCCGACCTCAAGAAGCTCCGTGACTTGATCGCGAATATGGGCGGGCTGGTGGAACGCGCCGTGGCGGATGCGACCCAGGCGCTGCTCACCCGCGACCCCGACATCGCCTCCCGCGTCATCGAGGGCGACGCCCGGATCAATGCCGAGCAGCATAATGTCGAACAATTCGCGGTGAAACTGCTGGCGCTGCGTCAGCCGGTGGCGGATGATCTGCGCCAGGCGATCCAGGCGCTGAAGGTCGTAACGGACCTGGAGCGGATTGGCGATTACGCCGCCAACATCGCCAAGCGTTCCATCGTCATCAACCAGGTGGCCAGCAATTTTCCGCTCGCCGGGCTGGGGCAGATGGCACTGCTGGTGCAGCAGAATCTGAAAGCCAGCATCGACACGGTAGGCGAAGCCGACCCGCAGAAAGCAATCATGGTCTGGCGCGCCGACCAGATGGTGGATGATTTGTACAATACCATCTTCCGCGAGCTGATCACCTACATGATGGAAGATGCGCGCAACATCTCCGCCTGCACGCATCTGATGTTCATCGCCAAAAATTTGGAGCGCATCGGCGACCACACCACCAACGTCGCTGAGCTGACCTATTACGCCGTCACCGGCCAAACCCTGCCGGATTACCGCCCCAAAGGCGACATCACCTCCACCTATATGGCCTCGTCCGACTGAACATGTCAGAATCTAGCAAACCCTACGTATTGATCGTCGAGGATGAAGCGCCGCTGGTCACGCTGCTGCGCTATAATCTGGAAAAGCAGGGCTTCCGCGTTGAGGACGCGGGCGATGGCGGCGAGGCGCTGACGCGCATCACCGAAGCGCCGCCGGACCTGCTGCTGCTGGACTGGATGCTGCCCACCATGTCCGGCATCGAACTTTGCCGCCAGTTGCGCCGCCGCCCAGCCACACGGGCCTTGCCGATCATCATGCTCACCGCCCGGGCCGAGGAACAGGACGCGGTGCGCGGGCTGGATACAGGTGCGGATGACTACATCACCAAGCCATTCTCCACCGAAGCACTCATCGCCCGTATCCGCGCCCTGCTGCGCCGCACCGGCTCGATGCCGCAAAAAAATAAGCTGAATTTCCACGACATCTCGCTGGACCCGGCGTCCCACCGTGTGCTGCGCAACGGCCGCCCCCTGCATCTGGGCCCCACCGAGTTCCGGCTGCTGGAATTTTTCCTGCGGCATCCCAAACGGGTGTTCTCGCGCGAGGATGTGCTGAACGCCGTCTGGGGCCGGGATATTCACGTGGAGCCGCGTACGGTCGATGTGCATATCCGGCGGCTGCGCAAGGCCATCAACGGCCCTGGTGAAATTGACATCGTCCGCACCGTTCGTGCGGCGGGTTACGCGCTGGACCTGGAAGACGCAGCCTGAGGGTCAGGCCGATCTGTTATTGATTCGCCCACGCCGGGCCAGCCCTTCAACGCGCACCAGCAGTTCAGAGAAGGCGAAAGGTTTGGCGAGGTAGTCGTCACCACCGGCGCGCAGCCCCATCACCTTGTTGGAAGCCTCGCCAAGCCCGGAGAGGATCAGCACCGGCGTGTCGATCTTTTGAGCGCGCAGGTTGGCAAGCAGGTTCAGGCCATCCTCGCTCTCGGGCAACATGCGGTCCAGAATGATGACGTCGAACTGCTCCTTCGCCGCACGCTCCCTGCCCAGCGGCGCGCTATCGGCGTGAATCACATTATGGCCGGCTTCGCGCAGCCCCTTAATGACAAAAGCGGCAACGTTCTTGTCGTCCTCAATCAGTAGAATTCTCATTTAGCCTCCCATATGCCCCGCAATATCCATACGGCACACTCAAACTCCCCCGGCGAATATCTCACTGTTGCCCCCTCGCAGGTCAATTGGGTGGCAAATGAAGAAATGCCGGAAGTGCATATCTCATCCCTGTTTCACGAGAAGTTGTTGTTCAAGCCGCGTTCCGGTTACAAAAACGTCATGTGTAGCCAGCGTTTTGCGTAAACAATGAGTGTGGCTATGACCAAACTCAGCCGGGGGTATCCAGCTTTGAGAAGTGTCTTCATCGTCGGGTCATCGTTCTGCGGTTCAACGGTCATTGGCAATGTCCTGAACTCCCACCCGCAGATTTTTCACGCCGGAGAGGCCGACAGGCTGTCACTCTTCGGGCGTTACCAAGGGGTGGACGCGGCATATCTGCTGGATAGCTGCGCGTTATGCGGGTTAGAGGAGCACAAGCATTGCCCGGTCTGGGGCAATCTGCCCGCCGCCCCGGCCACACCGCAGGAGGCTGTGGCCCTCTATGGAGCGCTAATGGCCCGCGCCGGCAAGGACATGGCGCTGGACGGCTCCAAAAACGTGGACTGGCTGGCTTACCTGCACGACCACGGGCTCAGGAACACGAAAGCCATTCTGCTCTCCCGCAACCCGCTGGCCTTCGCCAAAAGCCACCAGGACGCCACGGGCGCGCCAATCTGGCAAGGCGTGGAAACCTGGCGCAACATCTATAGCCATACGCTGCGCGCGCTTATCGCGCGGCAGATTCCCTTCATCGCCATGCGCCATGCGGATCTGGCCACCAACCCGGACGGGTTTTACGGCCGGATTCTGGAATTCGCCGGGGTAGAAGGCGCGGTGGACCGGGATCATTATTTCAATTTCGAAACCCATGCGCTAGGCGGCAATGTCAGCGCCTTCCTCCGCTATAAGGGCTTCGACGCCGGGCGCTACGAGGCGCGCGAGACACGCGAGGGCCGCGCGCTGGGCCCAACCGAGATCGAGGAGAAGCAGGCCCGGCAGAAGCGCGGCACGTGGCAGGATACGCTCTGGATGGAAACGATCCCGGATGGCGAGGCCGGCGCGGCGCTGAACATGCCCGGCATGTCGGATATCATGTCCTTGCTCGGCTACTCGGCCTACGACCTGTTCATGGCCAAGCAGAAATGGCGGCTCACCCACGCCCCCGGCACGCTGGTGCGCGACGGGATCAAATTCCTGCGCCGCAACCTGCCCGGCGCTTAAACGAACAAGAACTAGATCTAGCGAAACCGCATCGGGTCGATATCGGGGATAATGCCAGCCGCTGCACCCGGATCCTCGCGCTTCACCATGGCGGCAATAAGCGCCGAAGCGGCAGGCGCCGTTTGGATGCCATAACCGCCCTGCCCCACGGCCCAGAAGAATCCTTCCACCGCATTGTCGTACCCAAAGGCCAGGGATCGGTCTGGCGAGAAGGTGCGCAGCCCCGCCCAGCTATGCTCCACGCGCCGCACCTCAATGGCAAGCGCCTGCTGCATGCGGTCGATCCCGATGGCCACGTCCAGCTCCTCCGGCTGCACGTCGTGTGGGGTGTCCGGTGTCTCATCGCAGGGTGTCACCATCAGTTTGCTGCGCGCCTCGGCCCGCACATACCAGTCATGGGCAGCAGATTGCACCATCGGCCAATGCTCCACCTGATGCGGCGCCGGATCAATGATCGCGGCGGTACGCCGGCAGGGCACAAGACCAATCGGCTTAAGGCCGGCTATCTTCGCCACCTCATCGCCCCAGGCGCCGGCGGCATTCACCACGATAGGCGCATTGATCGTCAGCCCACCGGAGGTCTCAACCTCCCACGCGCCGTTCTTGCGCTCAATCCGCCCGGCACGGTTGCGAAGCATGATCTGCCCGCCGCCCTGGCGCAGCTTGCGCAAAAAATACTGGTGCAGCCCGGCCACATCCATGTCGAACCCGTCCGACTCCAGCGCGGCGCGGGTGGCGTAACCCTCGATGATGGCGGGGCAAAGCGACTTGGCTTTGTCGAGGGAAATTTCCTCGATCCCGAGATCCTGGGCGATCAACGTGTCCAAATCCGCGCCCTGGTCCCGCGGCGCCAGATAAAGAATCGCCCTGTCCACCGCCAAATGGTCGGTGCCGATATCCTCGGGCGGGGTCTTGTAAAATTCACGAGAAAGCCCGGTGAGCACGCGCACATCCGGCGGACCGTAATTGCGCACCCAGATGGCGGCGGAGCGCCCAGTGGTATGAAACCCCGCCTGGGCCTCGGCCTCCACCAGCGCCACGCGATGGGTGGGAATAAGCCGCGCGGAGATGGAGGCGCCGACCATCCCGGCGCCAATCACAATCACATCAAACTGGCTCATTTGGCGAAGAATTCCTGCAACGCGGCAACCACTTCACGGGGCTTCTCGGCATGCAGCCAATGCGAAGCGCCCTCCACCCGCTCAACCCGCGCCTGCGGAAAGCGCCGCAGAATCTCCGGCTCGGCACTGGGTGGCACATAGTCCGAATCCGCGCCGCAGAGAAACAGCGCCGGTCCCGCATAAGGCACGGCCCCCGGCGGATCGTCCCAGCGGAACAGATTTGCCATATTGGCGCTAATCTCATCCAGCCCCAACCGCCAATGCGGCGCTTCGCCCAGCACCAGATTATTGAGCAGAAAAGCCCGCAGCGGCGCCTGTTTCACAGTCGCGGCCATCGCCTTATCGGCCTCGCCGCGGGTAAGCGCGGCCGAGAGCGGCACCGCGCGCATTGCCGCGACAAGGTCCGCATAATCGTGCCGGTACGTCACCGGGGCAATGTCCATCACCACCAGCTTTTCCACCATCTCCGGCGCGCTCAGTGCCAGGGTCATCGCGGTTTTGCCGCCCATGGAGTGGCCGCAGATCCGCGCCCGCGCGATGCCCAGCCCCGCCAGCGTTTCCGCCACATCCCCCGCCATCGTGGCGTAATCCATAATGTTGCCGCGCGGGCTTTCGCCATGGTTGCGCAGGTCGAAGCCAAGCACGCGGAAGGAGGAGGACAAGGCCCTGGATAGAACGCCGAGATTACGCGCGGCGCCGAAAAGCCCGTGCAACAGAACCAGCGGAGGGCCTTCCCCGGCATCCAAGACATTCAAGATCATGGCGATATTCTCGAACCATTGCATGAAAATCTCAAGCGCGCGGCAGATGAACAGTCTATGAGGGCGCCATGCTGCAATTCTTGGTTGTGATTCCGGCATTGCTTCTGGCCGGGCTGGCGATGGTTCGGCCATGGGCGGGGCTTGTGCTTTGGGTGCTGGCGCTGGCCACCGGACCGGATTACTGGCTGAGCGGCCTGACCGGCACGCCGGAGGCCACGGCAGGATTACTGAAAGCGTACGGGCTGGCGGTGCTGGCCGGGGCCGCCTTGCGCGGCGGGTTAAAAACGAACCGCTGGAACCCCGCCTTCGCGTTTCTGTTCATGTTCTGCACCGGGCTGCTCCACGGGCTGCATCCGGGTTTAAGCCTGCAAGCCTCCTTACGCTCGCTGGTGGGTTCCACGGCACCCTTTCTGTTCAGTTTCGTGCGGCTGGATGAGACATTCCGCCGCCGGGCCATCGCCGCGCTCATCTGGGCGCCGGTTTTCGCCGTGGCGGTGGATGTCGTGCTGGCGCTCTCAGGGGTGGATCAGCTTTACGTGTTGGAGCAGGGCGCGCTGCGGCTGGGAGGCAATGGCCAGCCGCCATTTCTGGGCGGTTTCGCGCTCATCGGCTTTTACGCCACGGTGCTGGAACTAGCGGACAAGCCAAGACCCGGCATGGCCGCCCTGGCGGGGCTGAATTTTGTCATCATCCTGCTCACCGGCGCGCGCTCGCCCTTGGCGCTGGCGGTCATGATGCTGCTGGCGCTGCTGCTTTTGCAAAAACGGCTGATGGCGCTGGCCGGAGCCGGGGCACTGGCATCTCTGATGGTGCTGGGCTCCGGGCTATTCGGGTTCTTGCGGGCGGTGGACCTCACCAAACTTGGCGAGGCAACAGACCTTTCCCACCGCATGCTGGTCTGGCCGTTCTTCATCAATGCCATGCGGCAATCGCCCTGGCTCGGCTGGGGTGTGGGTGCTGGCAAGGTCATTCTCCCGGTCACCTCGCAGCTCAGCGCGTTGCTCGGCACCAATGCCGCGCATGACGAATATTTACGTATCGGCAGCGAGGGCGGGTTTGTGGGCCTGCTTCTGCTCATCGGGCTGATGGCGCTCTGGGCGGCGCGCGGCTCCAGCAGGCTGCCACGCGGCCAGGCCTGGCTAATGCGCCTCACCTTCATCGCCTTCGCCATCCAGTCCATCACCGACAACACCCTCATCGCGTCAACCGGTTCGGCATTCTTTTTGTGGGCAAGCGTCATCTTCGCAGATGCGGAGAACAGGTCTAAACGGGCGGCATGCTCACCCGCCGCTCCACCCTTGCCATTCCCCTCGCCTTCGCCGCCGCAGGCCCCGCCTTGGCCGATTCCGGCGCACCCCCCGTCGCCATCGTGCTGAACTCGGGCGAAGGCACGGTCAGCGTTATCGACACGGCCACGCGCCAGGTTATCGGCACCGAACCGGCCTATCGCGAGCCCAGCCACTGGGCGCTGACGCCTGACCGCCAGCGGCTTCTGGTGGCCGACGCCTCCGGCAATGCGCTATTCATCTACGACCCGCGCACCGGCGCAACGATGGGCCATAAGCGCATCGCCGACCCCTACCAGATCGGCTACACCCCGAATAACCGCTATTTCGTGGTGAACGCGCTGCGGCTGGACTTCGTTGATGTCTATGACGGCGCGGATTTCTCCTTGGTAAAACGCTTCAAGCCCGGCCGCTGGCCGAGCCATCTGGATTTCTCGCCGGACTC
>JAGWOU010000089.1 GCA_028870815.1 Rhodospirillales bacterium
TGGATCAGCATGTCATGCGCCACGAAGCGCCCCAGCGCGCCACCGAACACGTACCAGACAAATGGCCGCGTGGGGGTGTATGCGTCCATGCCGGAAAGCTGCGGCTGCATCACCGCCGGGCCGAAATCTGAATCCAGCCCCTGGCCGAAGCGCAGGATGGCGCCGGTCTGCGCGTAAATCTCGGTATTGCCCACCTGCCCGGTTATCTGCGGTAGCACCTGCACCCCGATGGGGCCGAAATCCGCCACATCCTCGCGCCAGATGCGGCCGCCGTATAAATCCAGCGTCGGCTCGTTATGCAACTGGTAGTGCCAGCCTCTGTTGGGAGTTTGCCCAATGGCCTCATGAAATCCATTCTGCAAGGATTGTCCAAGCGCCGCAGGCCCAACAATGCCAACCGCAGCGCCCAGGATGGAACGCGTTTCGGTCGTGTCCTGAATCAGACTCAGCCTTGTTGACAGCTGCCCGGCATAAGGGCGGTCCTGCGGATTGGGGTTGTAAACCTGGGTGTTGGTCGGGGTGAATATCTGCTGCTGTAGATCGATCTCCAGCCGCTGCGTGCCTTCGCCAAACAAGCCATGGCCAAAATTGGCGATAAACCCTGGCACCCAGCCGGTTGGCCCCACATAACCCAGCCGCTCGCCGGAGGTGTAAAGCTCATCCGTGCTCGGAATCGAGAGCGCGTCGTTCTCAAGCTGAATGGTGACGATGCTGTGCGGATCGTCGGGCGGCACAGCGGCCAAGGCCGGCTTGGCAAGGCACACAAATACAGCCGCGCCAAGCGCGGCAAGAGAAACAGCGGTCGCGTATTTTTTCACTAGGATCAAACCTTTGCGGGCGTGGCGGACGGCACGGTGCAAGATGTGACGCGGCGTTACAAAATTGCAAGATGTATCGCCCCGTTAAAAAAGCAAATCCGTCTAGCGCTCTTTCGCCGTTCCCAAGGCCAGATCGATCAGGCGTTCCAGTACCTCACTCTCTTGCGCGCCGGCAATGGCGTGTTCGCCGTCGATAAGAAAACATGGCACGCCGTTAATACCCAGCCGGTGCGCGTGCAGATTTTCCGCATGCACGTGCTCCGAGCCCTCACCCGATGTGAGGAACCGCTCCACCGCCGCTTCGTCCATGCCTTCCCGCGCCGCCAGCGCGGCCAGCACGGCGGGTGAACCAATGTCCAGCCCCTCCACGAAATGCGCCGCGAATATGCGCTGCACCAGCCGGTCCGCCAGCCCCTCGCGCGCCGCCTCGCGCACCAGCCGGTGCGCATCCACGCTGCTGGGGGTGCGCCGGATCGCGGCGAAGTTGAACTCGATCCCCTCGGCGGCGCCAAGCTCGGCAATGGAGGCATAAAGCCGGCGCGCCCGCTCCTCGGCGCCGAATTTGCGAATCATGTAATCGGCGCGGGGCATGCCGCCACGCGGCATGTCCGGGTTGAGCAAAAATGGGCGCCAGTGCAGTTCCACATTCAGCTCCTGCCTACGCGCCAGCAGAAAAGAAAGCCGCTTCACCCCAAGATAGCACCAGGGGCAAACGAAATCGAAAACGATTTCGACCACGAGCCCAGCCGGCATGGGGGCCAAAATATTCATTATGGAGTTCTAGCGCGTTCCGCCGCCGGAAACGAGAGCGTAAACCAGCCGCCGTCCGAAATTAAGTCAAAAGCAAGGTATAGTTTAACCAATGCCGCTTGGCGGCAGCCGATTACGAACGATATATACGTATGCATGGCTGTCGTTTCTTCAGGGCAACGCGACCGCCGCGCCGCCCTGCGTGAGCAAACGGCGACGCAGCACCGCCGCGTGGATAAATCGTTAAGAGAGGACGCGTACTTCAATTCGCGCCCTGCCTACGCACGTTACGTTGCGGCCAGTTTCACCGCACGTGCGCGGCTGGAGGCTGGGTTGGCCGAGGCCGACGTTATTCCAACCAGCGCCTATCTGCTCGCCCCCGCTCTGGCGCTGGACCTTGCCGCGCTGGGGCACGAAACCCCGCCCATGCCCCCACCAGCGCCGCCTTTCACGCCGGCCGCCGCCTGGGGCACGCTGTATGTGCTGCAAGGCGCTTCCATGGGCGCGCTGCATTTGCGCCGCTGCGCGGCTGAATTGGGCTGCGCGGAGGGCTCCGGGGCCAGCCACCTTGCCCTGCAAGCCAGCCGCGCCGGAAACTGGGCGAATTTCCTGCGGCTTCTTAACGGCCAGGTGTTCACCCATGAGGAGGAAGCCGCCTGCCTTGCGGCGGCAGCGGCCGCGTTCACTTGTTTCGAAAAAAGTTTCGCCGCAAATGTCTGAGTCTCAACCTGTCGATCTCAGCAATTGCGACCGCGAGCCGATCCATATTCTCGGCACGGTCCAACCCTTTGGCTTTCTGCTGGCGGTAACACCGGAATGGACCGTGGCGCGCGTCTCCGCGAATATCGGAGCTTTCCTGGGCATGCCCGCGCAAGACCTGCTCGGCCGGCGCCTTGAGGATCTGCTGACTCCCAAGGCCGTGCATGACATCCGCAACATGGTGATTATGCTGCGCGAAAGAGACGCGCTGGAACGCGGCTTTGGCCTGGCGCTCGACGCCAGCGGCAGGCTTTATGATATCGCGCTGCATTTCTCCGGACCGCTGCTGGTGCTGGAAGCGGAGCCGGCAGCCGGAGAGCGCGGAGACGCCGCCTCTCTGGTGCGCACCATGATGACCCGCGTGCGCCAGGTGCAGAACACCACGCAATTCCTGCAAACAGCCGCGCGGCACATCCGTTCGCTCACCGGGTTCGATCGTGTGAAAGTCTATAAATTTGATGATTCCGGAGCGGGCGAGGTGGTGGCCGAAGCCCGCAATGCCAGCGTGGAAAGCTTTCTGGGGCTGCATTACCCCGCCACGGACATTCCGGCCCAGGCGCGCGTTCTCTACACCCGCAACCTGCTGCGCATCATCGCGGATATCGACGCGATGCCTGTGCCCATTCTTCCGCAACTGGATCAGGACGGCGCGCCGCTCGACCTTTCGCTTTCAGTGTTGCGGGCCGTCTCGCCAATCCACGTCGAATATCTTCGCAACATGGGTGTGAGTGCTTCGCTGTCCATCTCCATCATTGTCGAGGGGCGGTTATGGGGCCTGTTCGCCTGCCACCACTACACGCCACGTTTACCGAACTACCTTGAACGTACCGCGGCAGAACTGTTCGTATCGATGTTCTCGTTGATGCTAGAGAGCCGGGAGCGGCAGGCCGTGGCCGAATACGAGAACAAGGCCCGCTTCATGGTGGACCGGCTGATGGCGATGGTGGCACAGGATAGCTCCCGCCTCACCGATGCGGAATGGCTTGGCAGCATCGTCGCGGAGGCGATTCCGGCGGAGGGTGTTGGCGTCTATGTCAATGGCAGCACCTCGCTCTCTGGGCTCACGCCCAACCAGACGCAGTTTCTGGCGTTGCTCCCCGTCCTCAACCGGAATGCCGCCTCCCGCGTGTTCACCCTGGACCAGATCGGCACCCTGACACCGGAGGCTAGCGCCTACGCGAACCGCGCCGCGGGGCTGCTGGCCATCCCTATTTCCCGCATGCCGCGCGATTACGTGGTGCTGTTCCGGCCAGAGCAACTGCGCAGCGTGCGCTGGGCCGGCAAACCTGAAAAACTGACGGAATACGGGCCGAACGGACCGCGCCTCACCCCGCGCAAGAGCTTCGAGGAATGGTCTGAACAAGTGAAGGGCACGGCGGTGCCGTTCACGCCAGCCGAACTGCGGGTTGCCGAAACCCTGCGCGCCGCGCTGCTGGAAGTGATTCTACGGCTGGCCGACGCCGTGGGGATGGAACGCGCCCGCGCCGAGGAACGCCAGACGCTGCTGATCGCGGAGCTGAACCACCGCGTGCGCAATATCTTGGCGCTGATTCGCGGGCTGCTGGGCCAAAGCCGCCTATCCACCCAGAACCCGAAGGAAATGCTGGAGAATCTCGACCGCCGCATTCTCTCCCTCGCCCGCGCCCACGACCAGATCACCACCGACCAATGGGGTCCTTCCGGTTTGCGCGGATTGATCGAAACCGAGGCGGAAGCGTTTCTGGCACTCAAGCGCGAGCGGATTGTGCTGGATGGCGACGACGTACGCGTGCAGCCTGAGGCGTTTACCGTGTTGGCACTGGTTGTCCACGAAATGATGACAAACGCCGCGAAATATGGCGCGCTCTCGGATAACGGCACGCTACGGATCGCCTGGGGGCGGGACGAAACCGGGGATTTGACCCTGCTCTGGCGCGAAACCGGCGGCCCGGTTGTAACCGCGCCGCGCCGCCGGGGGTTTGGCTCTGTCATCATCGAACGTTCGATCCCGCATGAGCTGGGCGGCAAAGCCACGCTGCGCTACCGGATGACCGGGGTTGAGGCGGATTTTTGCGTGCCCGGCCGTTACGTGACCGCCGCGCCCGCCACACCGAACCCGCGTGAGATGCGGGTGCCCGCGAACGAAGCCCTCCTGCCGCTGCGTGGTCTTTCGGTGCTACTGCTGGAAGACAGCCTGATGATCGCGATGGAGTGCGAATCAGCACTCCACGAGCTTGGCGCCCAGAGCGTGCATGTGGCTGCCGATGTGCGCGCCGCAGCCAAGCTGCTGGACGATGTGCGGTTCGATTTCGCGGTGCTGGACCTTAATCTCGGGCGGGAAACCTCCTTGCCGGTGGCTGACATGCTGGCCGAACGGGGCACGCCATTCATCTTCGCCACCGGCTATGGCGAGGCTGGTGTGCTGCCCGCCATGCATGAGGCACGGCCGGCCGTCATCAAACCCTATGAGGCCCAGGATCTCGGCAAGGCCGCCAGCCTGGTACTTGGGCCCACCACCAAGGCAACATCCAGCCCGCGCGCCTGAAAGCCGCGCGGCGCAGGGCTGCAAACCTTGTTTGAAACGGAATTATCTCCTAATTCCCCGCCATGACCGAAAACGAGAATATCACGCCCGAAGACCAGGCCCCGCAGGATGAAAAACTGCTGGAGGCGCCCGATGAGCGCATCACCCGGCTTGAGCAGGAATTGCAGGAGATGCGCGACAAATGGCTGCGCGCCGAGGCCGAGATGGCCAATCTGCGCGCCCGCACCAAGCGCGAGGTTGAGGACGCGCGGCTCTACGCCGTGCAGAAATTCGCCAAAGATGTGGTGGAAGCGGCCGAGAACCTGAAACGCGGTATCGACAGCCTGCCGAAGAAGGCCGAGGACGAGCCGGAGCTTGTCACCAAGCTGCGCGACGGGTTCGAGGGCATCGAACGCGCTTTTGTCGGTATGCTGGAACGCAACGGCATCACCCGCACCGACCCCACCGGCGCCGCGTTTGACGCCAACCTGCACCAGGCCATGGCCGAACAGGAAAGTGCTGACCACCCCGCCGGCACCGTGCTGCAAGCCTGGAGCCAGACCTGGCAGCTGAATGGCCGCCTGCTGCGCCCGGCAATGGTTGTGGTTTCCAAGGCGCCCGCACAGAACTGAGCCGAAGCGTTATTTTACCGGGGTCGAGGCCGCGCTCTTGGGGGCAGCCTCGCCCAGCCCGAATATGCCGCGCAGAAATCCTGGTGTGAGCGCCGAAAGCGGATTCACCCCCACCTGCGGGTCATCAAGCGGGCCTTGCACATGCGCCCGCATCGCGATTAGCCCGCCACCTTTCTCCGCGGAGAATAGTTTGCCAAGCAGCGGGATTTTCCCGGGCAGCGAATTGATCGCGTAAGCGGGAACGATGGTGGTATCGAGGTTACAGATGCCGGTGCCGGTGTTTACGGTGCCGCTGGCGGTGAAGCCCAGCGATTCGGAATAGGCGTCGGCACCCTGCAAGGCGAGTACGTCGCCGTCCAGCGTGAATGGAAACGTGGCATGGTCGATCAACAGCCCAGGGCCGGAAACCACCTCTGCCAGGCCATAGAGCGTGACCGCCTGCAATACCTTGATAAAGCCAGGCGCATTCACCAGCCGCGCCTGGCTTAACCGCAAATTGCCCTTGGCCGGGCCGCCGCCATACTCGGCTTGCAGGTTCAGCGTGCCGCCGCGCATGCCGCCGTAAATGCCCATCGCCTTCAGCAGCGCGCCCGCGTCATCGCCTTGCATGGCAAGGCTGCGGTGCGCTCCTGAAAGCGGCGCTACCGTCACGCTCACACCTTGCGCCGTGCCGGTGGCATGGTTGAGGTCATAGCCTTGGCCTGAAGCTGTCAGTTGCACATCCGTAAGCCCCGGCGCGGGCGGCTTGGAGACATAGAGCGTTTGAAATGCCAGCGCGGCCTGCCAGGGTGGACCCGGGACAGTGGATTTGGCCGGGGCCAGCTTTGCCTGGGTTTCCTCCGTCTTCCAGCCGCTGCGGCGCAGATCCAGCACCGCGCCTTTCGCCTTCAGCACCCATGGCGCGCCGGCACTGGCGGGGGCCTGCAAGGTGCCGCTGGCCTCTGACCGGCCGATGCGCGCCTCTGCCAATGTGAACAGCCGTCCCTGGCTATGCCCTTGCACGGCAAGCCCCGGCGCTTGCATGTCCAGGCTCTGGATATCAGCCAGATCCCCGTCATGCAGGGTAAACTGGGCGGAGAGGCTGCCGGGGCTGCCCGGGGTTTTCTTCCAGCCCAGCAGCGGCAGGGCCAGACCGGCAGGGGTGAGATCCGCCGTTACCGCGGCCTGTTGCCGGCCGTTCGGCGGCCCCGTCACCGAAAATTCAAAAGGTGCTGAGCCCTGCGCGGCGGAGGACACGCTGGTTGGCGTATCCAGCCCGAAAGCATGCCAGAGCGCCGGCCCGGCAGTGCCTTTGATGGTCAGCGTCTGGCCGCCATTGCGTCTGAAATCCTGGTCCATCGTCACGCTGGCGGGTTCATCCGCGAAATCCGCCGTGGCGGCGGCATGCAGCGTGTGGCCATCGGTCGCCAGCGCCACCTGCCCGTTGGTGAAGCCAATGCCTGGAATGGGCGTGGCCATCCGCACGCCGGTCAGGTTCGCCTGCACATTCAGCGCCACATCGGCCATGTACAAATTCTTCTTGAACGGGATCGTCGCGGTCAGAATCCCCCGCGCCGCGCCGGTCGCGCCTTTAATC
>JAGWOU010000090.1 GCA_028870815.1 Rhodospirillales bacterium
TCTAATCAGCGCTTCGGCACGCAGTTCAGCCGAGAGCGTGCGCAAAGCTTGCGTTAGGGGGGTACCAAACTGCAACGATTGCGCCAATGTTGTCGCCAACCGCTTCAACACTTCCAACCCTGTTCGTTGGCCCAGTGCGGTCATGACGCTGCGCATATCCGCGCCAATCTGCAATTCGCGAGAGGTTTGGATAAGCTCCTGCGCGAGATCAGGGTTCAGCATCTGAATTTCCTGGCTAACGCGAGCGATGCCCGCCTCCAGAGCCAACCCGGCATCGGCGCAGATAACCAGCATGTCCAGCGCGTCAGGGACGCCGCGCTCAACATTAGTTAAATGCCGCGTACGGATATTCGTCGCGATCATCTCAGGCAGCAGCATGCCAACAACCGCACCGCCGCCAATTTTCAGACAAAGCCCCAAAGTTCCCGGCATGAAGTTTCTAAACGAGAAATAGAGCAGAGTCGGCACCAGAAAAAAAAGTAGGATTTTGGCGCCGATGAACAGACCCAGCCCACGGCCGCCGCGAAACCCAGCTCCTTCTAAAGTTGCCCGCATTTCCTGCAAGGTTTTTCGTGAGAGCAGGCCAGAGCGGGCAATGAACATACCAAACGCCGATACCAGCCGCAGCAATAATGTGCCTTCCGGTTTGGCCTCCTCCACAACCGCCGCGCTGCGGCCATGAATTGCCAAATCCAGGCGCTTGTTCATTCTCTGCGAGCGCGAGAATTCTCTGCTCAAAAATGTCGCCGTCACGGCCAGGAGCACGAGGCAGCCAACCAGTGCAGCAAGGATATACGCCGCGGGGAGCTTGCTATTTAAGAACATTGCTGATCATGAATTGAATGGTTCCCATACCAGCACCCATTAGCAAAGCCGCGGCCCCCAACACAGCCTGGCCGCTGGCTGTCTCGAACAAAACCTTGATGTAAGATGGCTGCATCCAGAACAGCACGCCACCCGCGAAGAATGGCAGCACGGTGAGCACCATGGACCCCATTCGCGCTTCGGCGGTAAGCGCATAACCGCGGGATTTCAATGCAACGCGCTTGCGAATCACATCGGCCAGCGTTTCCAGAGTTTGGGTAATGCCGCCGCCGGAACGTGATTGCAGCGTGATCGCGGTGGCGAAGAACTGATACTCCGTAAGCTTAATACGCTCCGCCAGTTCCCGCAGCGCGATATCGAGCGGTATGCCTCTGCTGACTTTATCAGCGAGAATTGTGAATTCTCGCTTTGTCGGCTCTTGCGCGTCGGCGCCCACGGTGCGCAACGCTTCCCCCATGGGAATACCAACGCGCACGCAGCGGACGATGGTATTCAACGCATCCGGAAATTGTTCGATAAGATTCGCGTTTCGGCGGTTCTTGAACCAGTTGAACGTGAAACGATCCAAGAGATACCACAACGTGGGTGAGCCGAAATATTTGGCGATGAACCAGATCCGCGCGTACCGGCCGAGCGGATGCGAGGCAAGCCACATAATGGCCGCCATGGCCAGAAAAGCCAGCGGCGGCACCAGCCACCATTTGATCGGGTAGGTTTCGGCCTGTTGCAAATCCACGCCGATCAGTTCCGCAGCGCGCTGCTTTAACTCGTCCAACCGCGAAGTGGTACGAACCAGACTGAGCTCCTCATCGACCGTACTGATGGGCAGGGCATCAGGCACCGTTGCCTGCTTGATCCGGTCTTGTAACTTTGTCTCGCGCCTGTGCGTCGAAGCGATCCATAGCGTCACCACCGCCGCCAGTGCGGCCAGCAATATCACCAGGGCAAGCAGCAGAAACAGCTTGTCCAGCAACATCAAACTTCCTCCAGCGCCGCCATCCAGGCGCGGTCCAGTCCGTAATATTGCAGCCGTTCCGTGAAGGTTGATCGAATACGGCTAACTTCATAACGGCCAACGAGCCGACCTGTCGCCGTTTCCCCGGTGATTTCCAGCTTGAAAATATCGTTGAGAAGCTGCGTTTCGCCTTCGATGCCGGCGATTTCGGTTACTTGCACGACACGGCGGCCACCATCGCGCTGGCGTTCCACCTGGATAATGATGTTGACCGCGGCGCAAACCTGTTGGCGGATGGCACGCGGCGTCAGGCCCATCGAGGACATCTGCACCATGTTCTCGATACGGGAAAGCGCGTCACGCGTGTTGTTGGCATGGATGGTCGACATGGAACCATCATGACCCGTGTTCATCGCCTGCAACATATCGAACGCTTCAGCGCCGCGGGTTTCACCGATGATGATGCGGTCTGGACGCATACGCAGCGCATTCCTAACAAGATCACGCGCCGTGACCTCGCCTTTTCCTTCAAGGCTCTGCGGCCGGGTTTCAAGGCGCACCACATGCGGCTGCTGCAATTGCAGTTCGGCCGCATCTTCCACCGTAACAATACGCTCTGTCGCATCGATGAAGCGTGAAAGAGCATTCATCATTGTCGTCTTACCCGAGCCTGTACCGCCGGAAACGATGATGTTGAGACGGCAGCGCGCGGCGATTTCGAGTACTCGCGCGATCGGCGGCGTCATCGCGCCAAATTCAATGAGTTTCTTGAAATCGATTGGCTTCTTGGCGAATTTACGGATCGAGATGGAGGGCCCATCAATTGCCAAAGGCGGCAGTACGATGTTCACACGGGAACCGTCCTTAAGGCGCGCATCGCACATCGGGCTCGCCTCATCCACACGCCGTCCGACGGAGGCCGCGATACGCTGGGCGATATTGGTCAAATGCGCCCAATCCCTGAAGCGCACCGGAACCTGCAAGAGCTTGCCACTACGCTCGATGAAAACATGGTCCGGTCCGTTGACCATGATGTCGTTAATCGTTTCGTCCAGCAGCAGCGGCTCTAGCGGCCCCAGCCCCAGCATGTCGTCCACCAGCTCAGTCGCCAGGGCGCGCTGTTCACGGGCATTCAGTTGCACCCGCTTATCCGTGGCGATATCGGAAATCAGCCGCTCTACCTCGACCAACAGCCGGTCGGGAGACAAGGCCGCCACAGCCGTCGCATCCATGCGGCCCAGGCACAGAGTACGCAGTTCAGCAATTTCCGCACGAACGGAGGCACCCGTGTCGAGAGGTATCCGTGCAACGTCTGTCTGTTGGGGCGTCGCTGCCGGCTCTGGCGCCGGGGTGGAGAGAACCGGCGCGACTTCCTCACGCTGCCGCCGCCCAAAGACCGGTATACTCTCCAACATCGCCGCTACCCCTTTTGCAAGCCCAGCATCTTGAACATACCGCTGACGGAGCTGCTTCCACGCATCATCGCCCCGCTTTCTTCGTCTCTGCCAGCAACAAAACCAATCTCCCGGGAGAGATCCCTTATCGCCTGGCGAAATGGCCCCTTGGTCGTAACCGCCGGCTCACCAAAGCTGGCGCTCTCGTTCAGTTGCTTCGGAATATCAGGAATCAAAACATCGATTTTTGTTTTCAATGCTTCTTCAATCTGCTTGCGCGTCAACCCGCCAGGCCGGCCATGCCGGTTGAGTACTACTGTGGGACTTTGCGGCTGCCATGGGCCATTAGGCAGACCGAGCAAGCGCAAAGTATCTCGCACCGACGCCAATGTTGGGTCCATGACGATCACGCGGTGATGCGCGAATTCGATCAGCTCTCGGTTGCACGCCATCGGCAGAAACGGCACGTCCATGATAATGAAGTTGTACCGTACGCGCAGCCCTTCAATCAGCCGCCGTGCGGCACCCGGCGCATAATTCACGGGCTCCGTTAATTTCTCCTCCGATGCGAGCACATGCAGACGCTCTGCCACGGGCTGCGCCGCCCGTTCGATGAACAGCGTGTCGATCCGGTCCGGCGTTTCCAATGCCATGCGTAGCCCTGGGCCGGTTTTGCCGCCAAGCAGCAAGGCGCCAGAACCCATATGGATATCCGATTCAAGAAATACCGTATGGCGCTTTGCGGTGACCCCAAGCATCCATGCGAGATTGCCCGCCAAAGTCGTGGCGCCAACGCCGCCCCGCGCACCGATGAACACTACCACGCGCCCGCCCCGCGCCGCGTCCTGGCCAAGTGCCTTGCGACTGACCAATGGCGCAAAATGCCGTGCAACCGCCTCACGCGTAAGGGGTTTGAACAAATATTCCATTACACCCATGCCACGGGTGATGTGCCGATAGAAATCAACCTCGGCGCTGTCACCAATCACCAGCACCCGGACGCCCGGCTCCACCAGATCCGACAACTCACCAAGCGCCTGCAAGGGTTGTTCCTCGCCGGCGATATCGACGATCAATACCTCTGGTGTTTGCAATTTTGCCATGGCGGCGATGGCCGTACGCACCGTGCCGCGCCTTATATCCATACCGCCTGTGGAGGCGTCGCTCAAACTATCACGCAATACCTGTTCACTGGCGGGGTCGCTGACGAAGCCAAGAACCGTGAGCCGGTCAGGCCGGCTGATGCCGCCTGCCTCAGGGGAACCCCCGAATGCGCCCTGGCTGTTCATGGCTCATCCTCTCTTGCTACGATCTTTCCGCGCTCCATCATTCACCTCCAGAGATTGAGGTCGCTGGCGAAGTTATCGTCAATGGAGTTTGAATACCCGCGGCGGTACCCTTCGTGACCGCCTTTTCTATCCCTCCAACGGCAATAATCCCATTACTCCCAGGCTCGGACTCGCCGCTGATAAGATCGGATTTTTGTGCCGCCTGTTGGGCTATCGTTTCATTCGCGGCACCTGCCTCCGCCCAAGTGCCTGGACGGTCAAACGGGTTGAAGGCTCCTTGGCAGCCTGCGAGACCAAGCAGCGCCACGTAGGAGAGAAGGGAGATATTGAACCGTATGAAACTTGCTTTCATCACTGCACCATAAATCCCGCATCGCCAGGGATCGAGGCTTTTGCGACATTCGTGCCGTTATCCCGCAAAAGCAGAATGCGTTGCAGATCGTTTGGCGGTGACCAGCCATCATCAGGCGAAGCAAGCGAGTTTGGAGTGTTTACCGGGTTTACGATGTAAGGCGTAACGGTAATCACCAACTCCTGTTGCTCCCTCTGGAAGGCGTTGCCGCGGAACAATGCGCCGATGATCGGAATTTCGGAAAGGCCAGGCAGCCCATTATCCACCTGGTTTGATGTGTCCTCCAGCAAGCCGGCGATCGCCATGCCCTGCCCGGAGCCAAGAATGACTGTGGACGACGCGGCCGTGACATTGAGCGACGGCACCGCCAAAACTTCCGAGGAGTTGGTGGACGAGACAATAGCGGGATTGGTGTTATTGAGCGTGCTGATCTGCGGTGAAACTTGCAGCGCGATCCGCCCGTCGGAGAACACGGTTGGAACGAAGGAGAGCAAAACGCCATAATTCTTGAATGAGACGGTTACTATGCCATTATTGCTGGAAACCGGGATCGGGAACTGCCCGCCAACCTGAAAATTGGCCTGAGTGCCGGAAAGCGTCGTCAGCGTCGGTTCGGCCAGAACATGGGCGAGATTGTCAGTGGCGAGCGCATCGATGATCCCCTGAAAATTTCCGCCGGGGAAGGATGCCGTGACACCGATTTGCCCCTGGGTCGTGGCCGCCAGTGAACTCGCCGCCGACGCGGAAACTCCGGCCAGCCCCAGCAGCCATTTGCCAGACAGTTCGGAGCCAGCCGCGGTCCAGTTGATGCCCAACTCGCGCGTTATCTCGCGCGACATCTGCGCGATACGCACCTTCAGTTCAACCTGGATCGGCTCCTGCACCGTGAGGTCGTTTGTTACTTGCCCATTGGGTGAAATAAGCTTGGCCTGATTAACAATACGATCCGCATCTTCCGCGCTATCGACCGAACCACGCACGATCATACCGCCCGGCTCAGCTTCGGCGGTGACACCATTACCCGGAGCGGCAAGCTGCGACTGACTTTCAATCCTGCCGCTGCCATATTCTGAAGGATTTACCGTCACTGAATACTGTGCGATCCGGTTACCCGCAGCATCGGTGGCAACCACATCAGTCTCGCCTGGGGTTTTGCCGAACACGAACATGGTGCCCGGACTTGCGGGCCGCACAGACGCGACAGAGTCATCGGCAACGAACAGATTCGCGACCGGTCGCGGCAGCTTGATCAGCTTCCCTTGCCCCTTGGCAAGCTCTATCCCGCCATAATACGCCGGTGGAATTACTTGCGCCTGATCGCTTGAAGCCTGGGAGGCGGGTTGGGCCGCACCATTGCTTCCGCTAACGGTTTGCGCGGTGGCGGCAGCCGGCAACGCCAAAAAAAGGCACGGGATTAAGGCGAACGGATTGACCCGCATCAGAACTTGAACTCCCCGCTTGTGCCGGACGAAATAACATTTACCGTGGTTACAGGCTGCTGAGTTGGCAGCGCCGCCGAAAGCGCGGGCGAGACCTGACCCGCATAAACCGGCAAGGATGGCCCGCTATTATTGGTGCCAGAGCTTAGCGCCGAATGCACGATAAGGGACAATTTACCAAGATTGACCGCGACGAGACAGCGCGCCGCCTGCTCCTGCGTCACCTCCAGCGTAACCGTGGATGCCGGCGGTTGGTTGGTATTGTTGTTGTTATTGCTCGTCGCATTCTTGATGAGCTCCGAGCCGGTGGCTATGACCCGGACATCGCTCAGCACAACCTCGGCGGCGATGCTTTTCGCATCGGGCGCTCCCGCGATGCTCTGAGTCAGCAACACGTCAACGCGATCCCCCGGCCAGATCAGACCATCGGCGCCCGTCACGTTGTCCACCGCGACTGTAACAGCCCGCATGCCAGGCGCCAGTACGGCTGCCAGAAATCCATGGTCTCCAGGGTGGATAACCCCGCCATCGGTGATCATGGCACCCTGGGCCAAGGGAGTCTTGACCATGGCGCCGGTAAGCGCGGTCCGGTTCTGCGGCGTATCCTCAACAGCGCCCGCCGGCAAATTGGCGATTGGCATAGAGGCACTCGCAATATTGCTGGGCTGGATCAGCGCGCCGCCAGGCAGCGGCATCGCGGCCACCAAAACCTGCTCAGTGGCTGGTGC
>JAGWOU010000091.1 GCA_028870815.1 Rhodospirillales bacterium
AAATGCCGCAATTGCGGCCATGAGGGTGAGGTTGAGCAGATTCTGGCGGCGGATTTCATTCCGCCGGGCAAGCATTTTGAACTGATTCTGCAAATTTGCCCGCGCTGCACCGCGCGGTTTGTAGACCATGTGCCGCCCATGGATTACGCCGCGGAAGAGCTGATCGAACTCGGCTGGCATATATATCAGGCGCAGGTGGGTGCCGGGCTCTGGCCCATTGTGGTGCCGTTGGCGGCGATTGATAAACCGGCTGGCGCGCGGATTCTGGAGATCGGCGGCGGTTACGGCTTCGGGCTCGACATCTGCGTGCAGGCGCTGGGCTGGCAGGGTGTTGGTTACGATCCCTCTCCGCTTGGGGATTATGGCCGGCGGGAGCTTGGGCTGGATCTGCGCAAGGATTACTTCACCGAGGACAGGCTGAAGGATGGAAAATGGGATGTGATCGTCGCCACCGAGGTGATTGAGCATCTTGATGATCCGCCGGGTTTTCTGCGGCTGATGCGCAAGGCGATTGCCGAGGATGGCGTGCTGGTGCTGACGACGCCGGACGGCGCCTGCATTACCCCGGCACTTTCCAATGACGAGCTGGTCTCGCCCTTGGCCGCGGGCGCGCATCTGGTGCTGCAAACGGTGCAAAGCCTGCGCATGGCGCTGGAAGAGGCGGGGTTTGCGTATACCGATGTTCAGAGCGAGCAGCTGGGGCTTACGGCCTATGCCTCGGCCGCGCCGCTGACGCTGCGTGATGATCCTCATCGCGCCCGTGCACTCTACCGGCATTATCTTGGCCAGCGTGCCGCCTCGGCGGTTTTGGGCTCGGATACGCAGATCGGCTTCGCGACGCGGGAATTGTTCGACGCCGCGAATGACGGCGATTTCGAGGCTGCCGATATCGCCTGGAAAATTCTCTGCGACGGCGTACGCCAGAGATACGGGCTGGAGCTCGAAACCCTCACCGCTTTGCCGGAAGGGTGTGGCACAGCCTCGCTCTCCGAACTCGCGGCGCGCATGCCTCTGGGGTTGGGGCTGATTTTCTTTGCCCGCGCCATGCGTAAATTGGCCAGCGGAGAAAGCCGGGTGGCGGTACGGCCGCTGCTCGAGCTGGTGTTGCAGGGGGTGAACGCCTTGCAGCAGGCGCTGGCCCAGCGCGCGCTGGATGACAAGCTGGCGGATAATATCGAAGGGATTGTGCGTCTCGAACTGTTGCTCTGCGATGCCGAGGCCGGGCGGCCGGAGGTGGCGGAAGCACTGCTGGCATTAAACGACAAGGTGGCGGGCTGGCGCGGTTTCGTGGCGCTGGTGAATGCCGGGGCTTTTAGCGCGGCGGCGCGGTTGCGGGATGGGTTGGGGGCGGAGCCGGATGCGGAGATTCCCGATGGGCTGCGGCGCGATGTGCTGTTGAGTCTGGCGAATTTCCATCTCGCTTCGGACGGAGATGCGGCTCTGGCGCTGCCGGTGGCGGATGAGCTGGCGGCGCTGGGAATGCCCGCGGATGAGATCCGCCTCGGCAGTTTCGTGCGGCTGGTGAATGGCGGGCGTTATGAGGAAGCCTTGGCGCTTACCGCCCGGCATGACGTGGCGGCAATGGCCGCACGCGCGGGGGGTGAGGCGGCGCGCGATGCGGGGTTGGCCCAGGCGGTGCTGGAACTGGCGGTTGGAGACCCCGCTTTGGTGCCGGGGTTGTTGGCGATGGCGGATGTGGTGCCGGCGCGGTGTGTTGAGTTGTTGCTAGGGGCCTTTACCAGCTTGGTGAATGATGCCCGTTATGAGGAAGCCGATAATTTGGCGGAGACGCACGCCCTGTTGAGCCGGCTGGATGGGCAGAAAGGCCAGGCGGAGGAGGATGCGCGCTGGGCGGCGATGATGTTGGACTTGCAGCAAGGCCGCACGGATGAGGCGGTGGCCCGGATTCTGGCACTGGAAAATGCAGGCGGCGACAAGGCGCTGCTGGCCGGGTTTTATGTGGATTGCTTTATCCGGTTGGTGAATGACGGGCGTTACGATGCCGCCCGGGCCATGGACGGTGTGGAACACCGTCTGCCGCTTTGCCGGGAGATGCTGCGCCAAGATGCACTGGCCGCGTTGGTGATGCTGGATGCTCAGCCGGGCGGGCAGGGTGGGCGCGTGCCAGCGCGCCTGAGCGCGCTGGCGGCTGTGCAGATGCCGCAGGAGCGGGTGACGGAACTGACGCTGGCGGCGCTTTCCGTTTTGGGCAACCGGGGCGAGAGCGAGGCCGCGCGGCAGGTACTGAAGCTAGCAGAGCCACTGTTTATTAAAGCCCGTGCACCGTTTGAGGCGGCGGTGCGGGATGCACTGTTCGCCGCAGGTGTGCTGCATATGCAAGAGAAGACGGAGTGGCCGCGTGGTGCCGCGACCTTTGCCAAGCTGCGTGATTCGCTCGTGAAGGAGCATCCGCCGGGAGAGGATGAACCGGCACCGCCGGCGCCGCTTTTCTGGCCCGCTTTGCGTGGTGAGTTGGTGGTTTTGCAGAACTTGAAACGCGGTGAAGAGGCGGTTGGCCTATTGCGGACCTATCTGCCAGCCTACCGGGACGCGCCGGAAGATCTGCGGATGCAAGTTGAAGGCGGATAAAACATGTGGCGCTGGCTTAAATGGACGGTTCTGAAAGTCCTGAGCAAGGTCAAATGGGGATGCTTCATACCGCTGGCCGTGCTGATCGGCCGCCTGCGCAGCCCCCGCCAGGTGATCATTGCCTGGCCGGCAGGCGAAGTGAGGCTGGGCCCGCAGGTGGTGCTGTTCATGCATTTCGACGGGCGCGGATTCGTGCGGCGGCAGTTGATCGACTATATGCGGGAGCTAAAGGAGAATGGCCGCGACGTTGTGTTCGTGAGCAATTCCGAAAAGCTGACCCCCTCTGCCCTGGAAATGGTGAAGGAGCAGTGCGCCGCCGTGCTGATACGGCGCAATGTTGGCTATGATTTCGGAGCCTGGGCGGATGCGCTGGATCATCTCGGCTTGCCGCGGGCGGATACGCAGGAGATTATTTTCGCCAATGACAGCGTATTCGGCCCGTTGCTGCCGCTGGGCGATTTGCTGCGCCGGTTGAATTACGAGAAATCCGATATCTGGGGCCTGACGGAGAGCTGGCAGGTGCGCTACCATCTGCAATCCTTCTTTCTGGCCTTTGGGCCGAAAGCGTTGCGCGCGGCGGCGTTTGCCAAGTTTTGGAACGCGGTGCGGCCGGTGCCGGCAAAAGCCTATATCGTACATAAATACGAGGTCGGCATTACGCAGGCGATGATGACGGGCGGTTTGAACTGCAATGCGCTGTGGTCTTATGAGTCGCTGCTGCGGATGGTGGATAAGGCCGAACTGGACAAGTTAACCGAGGTAGACGCAACGGAGCTTGGTCGGAACGATCCGGTGCAGATTACCCGTAAGCTGCAGATTTTGCGCATTCGCGACGGCGCGGCGCAGCGCAAGCCGCTGAACCCGACTTCCGATCTCTGGCGCCAACTGCTGTTAACGGGCTTTCCCTTTATCAAGCGCGAATTGCTGCGGGATAATCCCAGCAAGGTGCAGGATGTTGGGGACTGGGCTGATGTGGTGCGCGATACCCTTGGCGCTGACCCTGAGCCGATTCGCCAGGATTTGCGGCTGATGCTGAAGGGCAAGGCGCCCTGATCCGGCTGACCCGCCGTCTCACCCTGGTGGTGCTCTGGACTCTGGCGGCCAGCAGTGTGCAGGCGGTTTTGCTGTTGTTGCCGGGCTGGGGCAAGGCATGGTTCGCGCGGCTTTACTGGCGGGGCGTGGGGCGGATTCTGGGGGTGAAACTGCGGCTGATCGGCCAGCGATCGGAGCATCGCCCCACCTTGTTCGTCGCCAATCATTGCTCCTGGCTGGATATCGTGGCGTTGGGTGCCGCGGTGCCGGGTTGTTTCGTGGCCAAGGCGGAAATTGCGAAGTGGCCGGGCATTAGCGTGGTGGCCAAGCTGGGGCGGACCATCTTCGTTTCCCGTAACCGCGATACCGTGGCGCAGGAGCAGCGCCTTCTGGAGCAACGCCTGGATCAAGGGGACAACATCATCCTGTTTCCGGAGGGAACGACCTCTGACGGTAACCGGGTGTTGCCCTTCGCATCGGCTTTTTTTACCCTCGCCTTCGGCCCAGCGCGGCCCTGGGTGCAGCCAGTGACGATTGTTTACGACGAGTTGGACGGCCAGCAGGTCCGGCGTGGGGACAGGGCGGAAATCGCCTGGTACGGCGATATGGATCTGGCGCCGCATTTAAAGCGCCTGTTGCGCCGGCGGGCCGTGCGCGCCACGATTCTGTTCGGCGAGCCATTGCCCCCCGGCAGTTTTGCCAACCGTAAAGCCATTAGCGCGGCGCTGGAACGCCTAATAAGCCAGAACGCTGCGGCGCTGCGGCAGGGCCGTGCCTTGCCCGCTGGCAGCGCAGCCCAGCCGTGAGGCATGCGGCCTGCCCTGGCTTCGTGCAGTCCGGTATTTAGCTTGATCTTGGCACGCCCGGCTTATATTCCTGTGGGAATATAAGAACGGCTCGGGAACAGCCATGATCATGAAGCGAGACGCAGCACAATGAGGCGCAGAGACGGAACGGCCAAGACGCTGGCAATGCTGGCTATGGCGGCGGTGATGGTGTTGCACGGGCATTTCGCCCTTGCCCAAAGCGCGCCGGTGAGCCCAACAGCCATTGCCAATAGCTATGTGGAAGCGCCGCATAACTGGCAGCTTTGGTTTCCTGCGGCGGCGAGCCCGATGCAGGCGAAGATCGACTGGCTAATGCAATATGTGCTCTGGATCATGACCGGGGTGGTCGGGTTCGTCGGCATTTTAATGGGCTATGCGATGTTCCGCTTCCGCGCCGGGCGGAACCCCAAACCCAGCCAGACCACGCACAATACGCTGATCGAGGTTATATGGATTGTGGTGCCCTGCATCATCCTGGCCATCATCATCATCCCGTCGATCAACCTGATCTATTACGAGGCCAATGACAGTGACCCGTATATGACCGTGACGGTGACCGGCCACCAATGGTACTGGGAATATAAATACGATTCTGTGCCGGGGCTGGACTATACGAGCTATATGATCCCCGATAACGAGATTAAACCCGGCGAGATCCGCCGGCTTTCGGTGGACCACCCGCTGGTGCTGCCGGTTGGTGAGAAGATCCGTTTCGTGATTACCAGCGCGGATGTGCTGCACGGTTTTTATCTGCCTTCGCTTGGCGTACAGAAATACGCCATTCCCGGCACTGATCAGACAAGCTGGACCCTTATTGAGAAGCCCGGCACCTATTTTGGCCAGTGCAACCAGATTTGCGGCTTGAATCATGACGCTATGCCCATCGAGATCAAGGCCGTGCCGCTGCAGGATTATCTGGCCTGGACCAAGACGGCCCTGGCCAATTACACGGATAATGCCGTAAGCCAGCCGCTTTCCTCGCCGATGCCCCGTAACCAATTGGCCGACGCCACGCGCTAAGGAGCCTTCAAGCATGTCCATTACCGCTGACGATCATGCCCTGGTTGACCATGGCCATCATAAAAAGAGCTTCGTCGCCCGATGGCTGATGAGCACCAACCATAAGGACATCGGCACGCTCTATATCACCATGGCGTTCATCGGCGGCTGCTTCGGCGGCGTGCTCTCGATGATCATGCGCCAGCAGCTGATGTATCCGCATAACGACATCATCACCAGCGGCAATACCTGGAACGCCATCATCACCGCCCACGGGCTGATCATGATCTTCTGGTTCGTGATGCCGGCGTTGATCGGCGGGATGGGCAACTGGTTTGTGCCGATGATGATCGGCGCGCCGGATATGGCCTTTCCGCGGCTGAACAATATGAGCTTCTGGTTTCTGGCGGCGGGTTTCATCTTCGTGCTGCTGGGGCTGTTTCTGGACTCAGGCACCGGGGCGGGGTGGACGCTGTATCCGCCGTTGGACAACGCCCAATATTCCCCTGGCGTGGCGACGGATTTCTCGCTGTTCTCGCTGCATCTGGCAGGTATTTCCTCGCTTTTGGGCGCGATCAACTTCATCGCCACCATTTTGAACATGCGCGCCCCCGGCATGACCATGCACAAGATGCCGTTGTTCTGCTGGGCGATTCTCGTGACCGCCTTTTTGCTGCTGCTGGCGATTCCGGTGCTGGCGGGTGCGGTGACCATGCTGATTATGGACCGGAATTTCGGCACCTCCTTCTTTGAGCCCTCCGGCGGCGGCGATCCGGTGCTGTTCCAGCATCTGTTCTGGTTCTTCGGCCACCCGGAAGTGTACATCATGATTCTGCCGGCCTTCGGCATCATCAGCCATGTGGTGTCCACCTTCTCCAAGAAGCCAATTTTTGGTTATCTCGGCATGGCCTACGCCATGGTGATTATCGGGTTCGTGGGCTTCGTGGTCTGGGCGCATCATATGTTCGTCTCGGCCATCTCCACGGATTCCAAAATCTATTTCGAGGTGGCGACGCTGGTGATCGCCGTGCCCACCGGCATCAAGGTGTTCTCCTGGATCGCGACGATGTGGGGCGGTTCCATTGAGTTCAAGACGCCGATGCTCTGGGCGATTGGCTTCATCTTCCTGTTCGTGATCGGCGGGGCCACGGGCGTGGTGCTGGCAAATGCGGGTTTAGACCAGGAGCTGCATAACGACTACTTCCTGATCGCGCATTTCCATTACGTGCTCTCGATGGGTGCGGCCTTCGCGATCTTTGCCGGATTCTATTTCTGGATCGGCAAGATGAGCGGGCATCAATACCCGGAATTCTGGGGCAAGGTGCATTTCTGGACCTTCTTTATCGGCGTGAATCTCACCTTCTTCCCTCAGCATTTTCTGGGGTTGGCGGGCATGCCGCGCCGCTACCCTGATTACGCGGATGCGTTCGCGGGGTGGAATTTCGTCTCTTCCGTCGGCTCG
>JAGWOU010000092.1 GCA_028870815.1 Rhodospirillales bacterium
ATCAACGCGATTTGCAGCGCATCCGTGCCGGAACTCACACTCACGCAATGGGCGGCGCCGCAAAAGGCCGCCAGTTTCGCCTCCAGCTCAAGCACCTCGGGGCCAAGAATGTAGTGCCCATGCGCAAGCACGGCATCCAGCCGGTCCCGCAAGCCTTGCCCCAGCCGCGCCTGTTGCGCCTTGAGGTCGAGAAACGGAATTGGCGGAAAATTTTGAGCGTTCATGGGGCGGTAGACTACTCTGCCGCGCGCGGCACGGCGAGACCCGGCGGGGCTAAAAATTCCGGTACCATCCTGTGCAGCAGCGCCACGGCCCCCGTTTCATCGCCGGTACTGGCGGCGTGTGCCAGCTCGGCCATAGCGGTCGTCACGGCGGCCAGGTCCACAAGCCGCGGGGTGGCCATCAGCAGCCCTTCATGCTCTGTCGGCAATGGTTCCTCCGCGCCGTGGAACAGCTCCTCGAACAGCTTCTCTCCTGGCCGCAGCCCGGTGAATTGGATCTGGATATCCTCATCCGGTTTCAGCCCCGCCAGCCGGATCATCTGCCGGGCAAGGTCCACGATCTTCACCGGCTCGCCCATATCCAGCACGAAAATACCGCCATCCGGGATGGCTTCTTCGCCGCTGCCAACGGCGGAGGCTTGCAAAACCAGCCCCACGGCCTCACGCACGGTCATGAAATAACGCTGCATGGCCGGGTCGGTAACGGTCAACGGCCCGCCCTGGGCAAGTTGGCGGCGGAACAGCGGCACGACGGAGCCGGTGGAGCCCAGCACATTGCCAAACCGCACCGTCACGCAGCGCATGCCCTGGCCATCATGCCGCGCTGCTACGTCCAGCGCTTGGGCGTACATCTCGGCGAGGCGCTTGGATGCCCCCATCACCGAGCTCGGGTTCACCGCCTTGTCGGTCGAGATCAGCACCATCAACTTCGCCCCGGCGGCGGCGGCGGCGTCCGCCACCACCCGCGTGCCAAGCGCGTTGGTGCGCAAACCTTCCAGCCTGTTCGCCTCCACAATCGGCACATGCTTCAGCGCCGCCGCGTGAAATACCAGTTCCGGCCGGAAGGATTGCGCGATGGCGCGGATATGCGTGGCGTTTCGCACATCCGCCACCACGGTCCGGCGCGGCAAAGCGGGGGCCATTTCCCCGATTTCCAGGTCGATTTGCCAGAGCGCGAATTCCGATGAGTCCAGAAGCAATATTTCCGTGGGCCCAAACCCGGCCAATTGGCGGCACAGCTCCGCGCCGATGCTGCCGCCAGCCCCCGTCACCATTACCCGCCGTCCGGCGATAAGGGCCGCCATCGCTTGATGGTCCAGCCGCACCTGGCGGCGGTTGAGCAGATCCTCGATGGCGATGGGTTGCAACGTCACCTTTTGGTCCACCGGCGCCAGCCGGGTGAGCGATGGCGCGCGCATCACGCGTATGTTCCGGGCCTCGGCGGCGCGCATCAGCGTGTTCAGCCTGTCGCCGGTGAAATGCGGGGCGGTGATAATCAGCAGGTCGGGCTTTTCCGCCAGCCGGTCCAGCGCCGCCTCGCCCAGTTCGGTGGCGCTCAGCACATCCAGCCCATGCACCCGCCGGCCGATATGCTTCTCTGAGAGCGCGATCAGCCCGGTCACCCGATACGGCGCACCTAGTTGCTGCGCATGGGCGGAGAGGAACAGCTCGGCATTTTCGCCGTCGCCCACCAGGAGCGCGGTTTGCGCCGCGCCCTGTTCGCCGCGTTTCTGCCGCACCAGCCGGTAGAGCAGCTTCGGCACGGTAAGCGCTGAAGCCAGCATGAGGGCCAGGATAACCGGGAAGGCCGGGGAGGGGAGCGAAACTCCCGCGCCCACCATCAGCAGCGTCAGCATCAAGGTGGTGACGATGGCGGCAGCGCCCAGCAGCACAAGATCGCGCAGGGAAACAAAGCGCCAATGCAGACGCGACAGCCCGAAGGGAATGCCGATGAGCCAGATGGCACCTGCCCCCGCCAGCGGCAGCAGATGCGGCTGCGGCATTGGCGCCGCCGGGTTGGCGAGCCAGAAGCTCCCCCCCACGGCCAACGCCGCCAGCACGCCATCCAGCATAATGTTCACCGCCATGCGCATAGGCAGGAGCGGGTTTTCGCTATGGCTCATGGGTCGCTTATAGCCAGGAAAAAGGCAGAAAAAAGTTTGATCTCGGCTTGGGGCCGGTTTTCAGCCGATATAAAACAGCCCTTCGACCTCAACAGCGGCGTCCAATGGCAGGCAAGGAACGCCGATGGTGGAGCGTGCATGCCGCCCAGCTTCGCCGAACACCGCCACCGTGAGGTCCGAGGCGCCATTCATGACCACTGCATGCTGGGTGAAATCCGGCACGCAGGAGATGAAACCGCCCAGGCGCACCACCTTGCTCACACTGTCCAGCCCGCCGGGGAGTGCGGCTTCAAGCTGCGCCAGCACATTGATAAGGCAGAGCCGTGCCGCGTGCTGTCCTTCTTCCAGAGACACATCGGCGCCGAGCTTGCCGGTGACCGCCACCTTGCCGGAAATCGCTGGCAGCTGTCCGCTCACTGTCACCAGGTTGCCGGTAATGCTCACAGGCACATAATTCGCAACCGGGGCCATGGCCTTGGGCAAGGTTATGCCCAGCTCGGCCAGGCGTTCGGAAATGCTCATGGGTCAGCTCACCAATTTCAAGTTGCGGCGGCGCTCCCGTGGTGCCGGGGCAGGCAGGTCCAGCGGCAGCAGCGGCGCGCGTTCAACCGCACCGTCGCCCACCTCGTCCGGCTCGTCAATACTGGCTGGGGCCAGGTTGGTCCGGCCCAGATAATTCACTGCCAGGTTGCGGAATGCATAGTCCAGCATGGAGGTGGCGGCGGGCACGGCGGGGTCGCCCTCCACCGCGCCTGAGGGGCCGAAACGAGTGAAGGTGAAGGCCTCCACATAGTCTTCCAGGTTCACCCCATGCTGTAGCCCGATGCTGACGGAAATGGCGAACGCATCCATCAGCCCGCGGAAGGCCGAGCCTTCCTTGTGCAGGGCGATGAAGATTTCACCCAGCCGTCCGTCCTTGTACTCGCCGGTGGAAAGAAACAGTTTGTGCCCACCCACGGCCACTTTCTGGGTATAGCCGCTGCGCCTGGTGGGCAGCATCTCTCTGGCCGAGGCACGGCGCGGGGCCACCGGAGCGGCGGGGCGCGCGGGCATCACGGATACCAGATCGGCCAGCGCGTCGTGCATCGCGGCATGGGCGGCGACACGGGGTATGCTGAACACCTCGTCCCCGCCCAGCATCCGGGCCAAGGCGGCCTCGGCGGTCAATCCGCGCGCGGCCAAGGACTGCACGGCCCAAAGCGCCAGCTTGCCATCCTCGTTCAGCGCCGAAAGCGCCGGCGCGAAGTTCACCTGCTCGGCGCCCAGCAGCGCCTCGATCTCGGGTTCGTTCGAAAATCCCAACAATGTCTCGTGGCGGCGGGTGCGCAGGTCGAGCGCTCTGTCCTGCGCGGCATCTGCTGCCATCAGAAGCCCGGGCAGGGCGCAGGTTGCGGGCAGCGCGGGCGCCGAGATACGGTGGCCTGGCGCGGTGCTGCGGGCCAGCAGCCGGGAGGAGGCGGCGTCAGCTTCGGCCCCGATGAACCCGGCGAGCGTAACCGCGAGGTCCCGCGCTTCCTGAGATTCATAGGCGATGCCAAGCCGGGCGAGGAACAGATTGAAATCCGTGAAGCCGATCCGCAGCCGGTGTTCCGCCGGCGCCGCGAGGGTGAGTGCCGTTACCGCCAGGCGCACATCATGGCCAAGCGCCGCGGCATCGAACCCGGCTGCGTCGTCCATATAGGCCGAGGGATTGAACACAAAACCCGGCGTTCCGGCGGCGCGGTTGCGCCAGACATTGCCGCTGGGGCTGCCACGGCGCGCGGACAGCATCGCATGCAAATCGTGGGCGATGCTGTCTTCCAACCCGGCGGCGGCGGCGCGCGCGGCAATGGGCGCGATCCAGGCTTCCGCGGCCTCGGCGATATGCAGCATGCGCTTGCCCGGCAGAATGGCCGCCAGCGCGTCGGCGGCTTTTTGCCCCCAGGCGGCGGGCAGCGTGACCATAACCGGCGGCGCGTCCGGGTCCGCCGCGGCGTCGAAACGAGTCAATTGAATGCCATGCCAGGATTTGTCTGTTCTGATCTGCGCCATACCGGGAGTGTAAGCCCTGGCGTGCGGCAATAAAAGTGCATATTGTGGTGATTCTTTACCAACGCCACAAAATACTGTGGATAGCTTGGCGTCTCTCCCATGTGTTGCGGTGCGATTTCCAAGATGGACCATTTGCGCGGCATCACCTATACCGAAGCCCATGAGCACTGCCGCCCAGACGCCGCCCGCGAACGGCCCCACGCCCAAAGCCCGGCCACTTGGCCTCAAAGGGCTGATCACCAATCCCGGCCTTTTCTTCCTCACCATGTTCCGTGGCCGCTTTGTCGGCCGCGATGAAATGGGCAACCAATATTTCGAACGCCCGGGCAAGCCGCATACCCGCCGCTGGGTGGTTTATGCCGGCCCGGCGGAGCCTTCAGTGGTGCCGCCTGAGTGGCATGCCTGGCTGCATCGCCTCACCGATGCGCCGCTTTCCGTCACGCCGCGCCCCTGGCAGCGCCCGCATAAACCCAACCTCACCGGCACGCCGCAGAGCTACCGGCCATCCGGCCACGACTATATGGGCGGCCAGCGCGCGCGCGCCTCGTCCGATTATCAACCCTGGACACCGGATCAGGCTTGATGGTCCGCCGTGCGCCCGAACTTGCCGCCGGCTTCGCCGTCATCATCGTTGCCGTGCTGTTTCTTGGCTATGCCTTACGCGGGGCAGGGGAGCTCAATACCGGCGGCTATCCGCTGCAGGCGCAGTTTGCCTCCATTGGCGGGCTGCCGGTGGGTGCTGATGTGAAGATCGGCGGCGTGGTCGTTGGCCATGTCTCCTCCGAGCAGTTGAACCCGCAAACCTATGCCGCGATCGTCAAGCTGGCGATCAATAAGGGCATTCAGGTACCGGATGACAGCAGCGCGTCCATCACCTCAGACAGCTTGCTGGGTGGCACCTATGTCGCGGTTTCGCCGGGTGGCTCCAACAATATGCTCAAGCCCGGCGCGAGCTTTCCGGTCACCCAATCCGCGATCAACATCCAGGATCTGATCGGCAAGTTCATCTTCTCGATGGGTGGCGGATCATCGGGCAAGGGCCAGTCCGGCTCTGGCGGGCAGGCACCATCCTCCGGCGCGGCGCAATCCGGCAATCCCGCGGCACTGTCTCAGTAATGCGGCGCATCATACTGGCCTCGGCCGCCACGCTCATCGGCGGTGCGGCGCTGGCTCAAACCATGCTTGGGCAAAGCCTGCCGGGCCAGAACACGGTGGTTGTGCCGCCCGCGCCGCCCGTCGTGGCGGCACCGCCCAGCGCGGCGCCCGCCCCCACGGTGCCGCAGGCAGCACCTCCGCCCGGCCTGGTGCAGACGCCGTTTCCGCCCTCAGGCAGCGAGACTGACACTTCATCTGGTGATTCTAACTCCGGCGGGGCAGGCGATGCCTCTCAGATGCAAGCGGTTTCGCCATCGGCAGGGCCGTTGCCATCGGTTAACAACGTGCCTCAGCCAAGCGGGGCCACACCGTCCAGCAACAGCGCCGCCGCCGCTCCAGGGCAGCCCGCGCCGCCAGACGTGGCGCCCGTGCCCGCCAATAACTGGGTACCAGGAAAAACCGCCGAGCTTGGCGTTCTCAACAAGGTTGACGGCAGCACCAGCACGCTCACCATTCCGGTCGGGGGGCAGGCCGTATCCGGGGATCTCACTGTAAGCGTGCAAGCCTGCATGGTGCGCCCGCCCGGCGCCTTGCCAGACACCGCGATATTCGTTACGCTTCAGCAAAATGCGTCGCAAGGCGATGGCAACCAGATTTACCGGGGTTGGATGGTCCATTCCGCGCCCGGCGCCACTGACGCAGGCGATGCCGACGAAGCTTTCAGGGTTATTGCTTGCTCGTAATTCAATGGCTTCTGGGCCAAACTTGTGCCCAAAATGCAACACGGGGAGAATGTTAAAGCCAAACGTGAATTTGCCCTGTTGAATCTGTCCTCGGAGGATTAAATGGTCTGAGGTTGATTAAATTCATTCCGTATTGGAGTTACGACATGAAGCTGCGCTTAGCTCTTGCCGCTGCCACCTGCCTTGTGCTGCCCATCGCCGCACACGCGCAGCCGGTCACCGGCCCTTACGTCAGCCTCGGCGCTGGCACGACCATCCAGGAGCCCGTCAATTATCACAGCTACTACACCGGCGAATCTGGTAAGATGCAGTTCCGCAATTCTTACTCCGGTGATGTCGCTGTCGGTTACGGCTTCGGCGATGGCTTCCGCGTCGAACTGAACGGTAACTACTACCGCGACACGGCTCATAAGCTGACCGCCAACGGCACGCAGTATCCTGCGGTCGGTGGCCTCGACACCTATGGCCCGATGGTGAACGTGCTGTACGACATCAATGTCGGCCTGCCGGTGTTCCCCTATGTTGGTGCTGGTATCGGCTATCAGTGGCAGCGTTTCAACAGCCACATCCAGTCCACCGACACCTCCTACACCGGTTCCAAGGGCAGCTTCGCCTATAACATCATTGGCGGTCTTTCCTATCCGCTGCCGATGGTCCCCGGCCTGTCCCTCACCGCTGAGTATAAGTTCACCCAGCTGACCGCGAGCCGCAACTACAACACCTCGGTTATCGGCGGCTTCCCGCCCGGCAACCCGGATGGCGGCAAGATGCATTTCGGCCAGTCTTCCAGCCACACCTTCCTGATCGGCCTGCGCTATCAGCTGTTCCAGCCGCCGGCGGCTCCGGCTCCGGCCCCGGCTCCGGCTCCTGTTGCGGCTCCGGCCCCGGCTCCTGCCAAGACTTATCTGGTGTTCT
>JAGWOU010000093.1 GCA_028870815.1 Rhodospirillales bacterium
CAATAATTATTAAGCCGGGTTCTCAACGTCGAAACCAGCGCCTTCGATGGCATTCGCGTAAATGCCCGCATCCGCCGCGCCGCCGATCTTAACCAGCTTGGTGTCCAGGTCGGCTTCCACTTTCGCGGCAGGGTCAACCTTGTGAATGGCTTCGGTGATTGAGCGGACGCAGCCGCCGCAATCCATATCCGGCACGGTAAACTGCAAGGAAGACGTGGTCATGGTGAAATTCCTTCAAAACTCCTCCCCGCTATAAGGGTTCCCATAATGGCAACGTCAAGGCCTTGACCTTCCTATGATGGGATACCCATATCCTGGCGCATGGATCAGACAATTTTATCCCCGCAGCAAACCGAACTTGCCATTGGCGGCATGACCTGTGCCAGCTGCGTGGCGCGGGTTGAGAAAGTGCTGAAACGCGTGCCGGGCGTGCAGGATGTGTCGGTTAATCTGGCCACCGAGCGCGCGCATGTGTGGGCCGATGGCACTGTGCCGCTTTCCCTTTTACAGGAGGCCGTGGCCAAGGCCGGCTACACCGCCAGCCCTGCCGAGGCGCCGCAGCCGGACCATGCGCGGCGGGAATTGCTGGAGCTGCTGGCGGTCTTCGTTTTGGCTGCGCCGGTGGTGCTGGATATGGCGGTGCCGGTACCGGGCTGGTTGCAGATTATCTGCGCCACGCTGGTGCAATTCTGGCTGGGGGCGCGTTTCTACCGGGCGGGTTTCCTTGCGGCGCGGGCGGGCACGGGCAATATGGATTTGCTGGTGGCGCTGGGCACCACGGCGGCTTACGGCCTCTCGCTTTGGGATTTCTTTGCCGGAGGCCCGCTTTATTTTGAAAGTGCGGTGGCGGTGATCGCCCTGGTGCGGCTGGGCAAATATCTGGAAGGCCGGGCCAAGCGGGATGCGGCGAAATCCATCTCCGGCCTACAAAAATTGCGGCCCGAACAGGCGCATCTGGCCGCTGGCGGCGATGTACCGGTGGCGGCGCTGCGGCCGGGTGAAGAAATCCTCGTCCGCCCTGGCGAACGTGTGCCGGTGGATGGTGAGGTGCTTGAGGGCGAGGGCAGCGTGGATGAAAGCCCCGTCACCGGCGAGGCTTTGCCGCAACCGCGTGGGCCGGGGGCGAAACTGCTGGCGGGCACGCTGAATCTGGATGGCGTTTTGCGCCTGCGCGTGACGGCCTCGCCCGGCGAGAGTTTCCTGGACCGGATGGCCCGGCTGATCGACCAGGCGCAATCCGCCAAGCCGCGTGTGCAGCGTTTGGCGGACAGGGTTTCCGCCTGGTTCGTGCCGGTGGTGCTGGGCATTGCCGCCATCACCTTCGCCGCGTGGCTGCTGCATGGGGCAAGCTTCGCCCATGCGCTCATCTGCGCGGTTTCGGTGCTGGTGATCGCTTGCCCCTGCGCGCTGGGGCTGGCGACGCCCGCAGCGATCATGGCCGGCACGGGCGCGGCGGCGAAGGCCGGGATATTGTTTCGAGACGCGGATGCGCTTGAGGCGGCGGCGAAAATCGACGTGCTGGCCTTTGACAAGACCGGCACGCTGACCACGGGCCAGCCGCAACTGGCCGAGGTAAAGGCGTTGGGCGGGGTGGACGAGGCTCACTTGCGGCGCATCGCGGCGGCGCTGGCGGCGCAGGATACGCACCCGCTTTCCATTCCTCTGCGCCAGGATGGCGTGGCGCCCGCCATGAATTTTAAATCCTTGCCCGGCAAAGGCGTGCAGGGCGAAGTGGATGGCGTGACCTATTTCTTCGGCTCCACTAGGTTGGTGGCGGGCGCGCCGGTTCAGGATGATGAGAAAACCTGGTCCTACTTAGCGACGGCAGATGGCGCGGCGCTGGGCGCCTTCGGGTTTACCGACACCATCCGCCCAAGTGCTGCGGAGGCCGTGCACCGGCTGGCGGCGGCGGGCATCAAGACGCTGCTGCTGACCGGAGACCGGCAGGCGGCCGGGCAGGCTTTGGCGGAAAAACTGGGCATTGCCCAAACCGTGGCCGAGGCCACGCCGGAGCATAAGCGTGACATCATCGAGACATTACGGCGCGAGGGTAAACACGTGGCGATGCTAGGCGATGGCATAAACGACGCCGCCGCCCTGGCCGCCGCCGATGCCGGCATGGCCATGGGGCAGGGAGCGGATGTGGCGATCGAGGCCGCGCCCATCTCGCTGTTGCGGGCCGACCCGGTTCTGGCCCCGGCGGCGCTGGATCTGGCCCGGCGCACCTGGCGGATTTTGAAGGAGGGGCTGTTCTGGGCGCTCATCTATAATGTCGTCGGTATTCCGGCGGCAGCTTTTGGGATGCTTAGCCCGGCCATCGCGGGCGGGGCCATGGCGGCATCCTCGCTCTGCGTGCTTGGCAATGCGCTGCGCCTGCGGCGCTGGAGGGTGGCATGAATTTGGTAACGATCGCGCAGGCTTCGGCCATTACCGGCGTTTCCGCGAAGATGATCCGGCATTACGAAAGCATTGGCCTCATCAAAGCGCCCTTGCGCACGGAAAACCGCTACCGCCATTACAGCGAGGCGGAGCTGCATGAGCTGGGCTTCATCCGCCGTTCGCGGGATTTGGGGTTTTCCTTCGAGGATATCCGCCAGTTGCTCTCGCTCTGGCGGGACAAAGCGCGCAGTTCCGCCGAGGTGAAGGCAATCGCCCTGCGGCATGTTCAGGAACTGGACCAGAAAGCCGCGGCGCTGGAGGCGATGAGCCGCACGCTGAAGAGCCTTGCCGCCACCTGCCATGGCGATGACCGCCCCGATTGCCCGATTCTGGAGGCGCTGGACCTGCCCGACAAAGAGGTTTCTCAAAGCGATCCTTGACTTTACGGCGTTCATTGCCGATACGGGGCGCATTGACCTGGGCGCGATCCGCGCTCGGCGCGCTGCTGCGCCACCGACCACGAGAGATTTAATTTTTGTCCGAACCGAATCACGCCGATCAGTCCGAAACCCAAGCCAATTCGCCAGAGGTGGAGGCTGCCCCAGCGGAAGCTGTGGATTTCGCGTCGCTTGGACTTTCCGAGCCGATTTTGAGCGCGCTTGCGGAGAAGGGTTATTCCAAGCCCACGCCCATTCAGGCGCAGGCCATTCCGGTGGTGCTGATGGGGCGCGACGTTTTGGGCGTGGCGCAGACCGGCACCGGCAAAACCGCCGGTTTCACTCTGCCGATGCTGGATATTCTGGCGGGTTCCCGTGCCCGGGCGCGGATGCCGCGCTCGCTGATTCTGGAGCCGACCCGCGAACTGGCCCTGCAAGTGGCGGAGAATTTCGTTCAATACGGCAAGAACCTGAAGCTGAACCATGCGTTGCTGATTGGCGGCGAAAGCATGGCCGACCAGAAGGCGGTGCTGACCAAGGGCGTGGACGTGCTGATCGCGACACCGGGGCGGTTGCTCGATCTGTTCGAGCGCGGCGGATTGCTGCTGCGCGACGTGCGGGTGCTGGTGATCGACGAGGCCGACCGCATGCTGGATATGGGGTTCATCCCGGATATCGAGCGGATTGTCTCGCTGTTGCCCGGCACGCGCCAAACGCTTTTCTTCTCCGCCACCATGGCGCCGGAAATCCGCCGTCTCGCGGATGCGTTCCTGACGGACCCGAAGCAGATCAGCGTCTCCCGCCCGGCGACGGTTGCCACCACCATCACATCCGGCCTTGTGCTGGTGAACGAGCACGACAAGCGCGAGGCGCTGCGCCGCCTGCTGCGGGCGGAGACCGTGCAGAACGCGATCGTGTTCTGCAACCGCAAGCGCGACGTGGATATTCTGCTGAAATCTCTGCTGAAGCACGGCTTTGCCGCCGGGGCTTTGCATGGTGACCTGCCGCAGAGCGTGCGCTTCGCCACGCTGGAGAAATTCAAGGCGAATGAGCTGAAGATTCTGGTGTGCTCGGATGTTGCGGCGCGCGGCATCGATATTGGCGGGCTCAGCCATGTGTTCAATTTCGACGTGCCGCACCATGCCGAGGATTACGTGCACCGCATTGGCCGCACCGGCCGCGCCGGGCGCGAGGGCCATGCCTATACGCTGGCGGCACCCGCCGACAAGCTGGCCGTTGAGGCGGTTGAGAAACTGACTGGTGGCACCATTCCGCGCATCGCGATTGACGGGCTGGACCCGGCTGAATGGTCTGACGAGGATGGCCGCAAGCGTGGCCGTGGGCCCAAGAAGGATGGCCGTGATAACCGCGAGCGGGGGCGGAGCAAGGAGCGGGAGCCAGAGCGCAAGGCCGAGCAGGTACCACGCCCTGAGCGCGACCAAGCCCCTCGCCCCGAGCGTGACCAGGCCCGCAAGCCGGAGCGGCGCGACCGTGACAGGGACCGGGATCGCGGCGACCGTGGCGAGCGCGACCATGGCGCGCATGTGCGCGGATTTGGCGAGAATGTTCCGGCCTTCATGCTCATCCGCCGCCGTGGCGCCGCAGCGGCGGTGATGGACGAAGAGTCCGGCCCCGAGGGTAACGGGTCCGACATCGCGGCATAGAGCCGTTCATGTCTCACTGCGTCCATTTTGGCGTTTGCGGTGGCTGTGCGAGCGACGATCGCAACCAGCCTGACAAGCGCACCTTGCTGATAAACGCCCTGGCCCGCGCGGGCTATGCGGATGCGCCGGTAGCGCCCTTGGCGGCGGCGCCTTTGCACACACGCCGCCGGGTGGATTTGGCGGCAACGCGCACGGGGGCTGAGATTGCGCTGGGGCTGCATCGCGCGCGATCCGCCGATGTGGTGGATATGCAGGAATGTGCCCTGCTGCGGCCTGAATTTTTGCCATTGCTGCCGCCTTTGCGGGTGCTGCTGCGCAGCCTGCAAGCCTTCCGGCGCGAGGCGTCGGTGGTGATAAACTGGCTGGATAACGGGCCGGATATTTTGATCCGGGCCGATGCGGAACTCACCCAGCCGGACAGGACGCGGTTGATCGCCTTTGCGCGCGAGCATGGCGCGCCGCGAATCAGCGTGGCGGAGCCAAAGAGTTTGCCGGAGCCGGTGATTATTCTGGCGAATCCGGTGCTGCGTTTCGCGGGCGTTGAGGTAACGCCCCCGCCGGGCGGATTTTTGCAGCCCAGCGCGGAAGGCGAGGCGGTGATTACCGAGGCCATGCTGGCCGGGCTGCCGAAGCTGCGGAACAAGAGCCGGATGATCGAGCTTTACGCGGGTTGCGGCACGTTGAGCTTCGCTCTGGCTGCCAAGGCGCGGGTGGAGGCTTATGAGGGCGACGAACAAGCCGTTTATGCGGCGGACAAAGCCGCGCGGGCCGCTGGCCTCGCCGGGCGGCTGGTTGTGACGAAACGGGATTTGCACCGGCGGCCGCTGCTGCTTCAGGATTTTAAAGGCGCCGATGCCGTGGTGCTGGATCCGCCCTTTGCCGGGGCGGCGGCGCAGATGAAATTCCTGGCGGGAGCGGGGGTTCCGCGCATCATCTACATAAGCTGCAACCCAGACGCGCTGGCGCAGGATGCGGGAGCCTTGCGCCATGCGGGGTATAAGGTGATTACGGCGACGCCGATCGACCAGTTTCCGTATTCGGAGAATGTTGAGAGCGTGGTAATTTTCAGCGCCGCGAAACGCTGATTTATCAGAACTAGGCTCAGGTTTTTTGTTTGCGGACCTGATTTCTTGCCCCTGCGCCCGTGGGTTGGTAGAAAGTGCGCATTTTATTTTTGGAAAGGAGATCCGAATGGCCTTGAATCATTCAGTATCGGCCCTGGTCACTGCTGGAACAATTCATTCGCTGGCGGCATTTTTCCTGAATGTTGTTTATGCGCTGCTGATTTTGCTGGTGGCGCATTTCGGGGCGCGGTGGATTCATCGCTATATTGTTTCGTATTCGGTCAAGAGTCCGCATCTGGACGCGACGCTTTTCCGTTTCTTCGGCACCATCGCAAGATATTTGGTGCTGGCCTTCGCCATTATATTCGTACTCAACAGATTTGGCATTCAAACCGCCTCGCTCATCGCCGTGCTGGGTGCCGCGGGTTTGGCCGTCGGCCTGGCGGTGCAGGGCACGCTTAGCAATCTTGCTGCTGGAATCATGCTGATTCTGTTTCGCCCGTTCCGTGTTGGAAATTACGTGCAGGTTGCCTCCCAGGCGGGGACAGTGCTGGATGTGAATTTGTTCTACACGGAGCTGAAAACCTATGACGGGTTGCAGATTCTGGTGCCGAACAAGGATGTATGGGCAGCCTCCATCATCAATTACTCGAATGTCCAGAACCGCCTGATCGATCTGACCATTGGCGTTTCCTATGGCTGCGATCTCAAACACGCTTCTGCCGTTCTGGCGCAGGTAGCAGCTAGTGATCCGCGCGTGCTGGCGGACCCCGCGCCGTTCATCAAGGTAAAGGACCTTGGCGAAAGCTCCGTGGATTTCGTGTTCCGCGTGTGGACGAAAGGCTCGGACTGGTGGGTGACGAAATGCGAAATCACCGAGCAGATCAAACTGTCTCTGGATGAGGCGGGAATTGAAATCCCGTTCCCGAACCGGACGTTGACCTTCGCCAACCCGCTGGAGGTTGCAGGAGAGAAAAAAGTGGCTTGAGAGAAAAGGGCGGACGTTTTGTCCGCCCTTGCCATTTTGTCTAGTTTACCCCTGCCGCCAGGGCAGGCCGTCGGCTTTCCATCCCGCCACGGTGCCCCGATGGCCACGGGCGTCAGTCGGGCCCTCAAACCCGTCTTTCACATTATAAACATGCTTGTAACCCGCCGCCTTGGCGGCCTGCGCGGCGGCCATGCTGCGCGTGCCGGAGCGGCAGATGAAATAAATCGAGGCCGTATGTTCCACATGCGCCGCAGCCAGTGTTTCCAGGAATTTCGGGTTAGGCTGCATGGTGGGAAACACCTGCCACTGGTTCAGCACGGGCTGCTTTC
>JAGWOU010000094.1 GCA_028870815.1 Rhodospirillales bacterium
CCATCAGGTGCAGGCGGCGCAGCTTTTCGCCCTGTTGACTGATGGCGGCAAAACTCTCCGGCGATGCGGGGAAAGGGATACGCGGGAAGTCGATTTTCGAAAACTCGGCATAGGTTTCCCGGTAAGCCGGGCAGGGGAGCACGGCATAGATGTAGTCGAAGACCTTCACCTCATCCGGGCGGGCATTGCCTGTGGCGCGGCGGAAAGCATCGGTGCCATCCGGTGGCGCAAGCGGCGCGGTTAAGCCTGCTGCTTTGCGGATGCGGGCGTATAGCTTAGGTTCAAAATTCAAGCGGATGGTTTGGTCAAGTCCGTTTTCGTCAGGGTAGAGATAGAGCGGGGTCGCATTGACACCGCCTCGTCTGAATACATTTACGTCCATCGGGCAGTCAGAAACCGTTGCTAGACACCATTCGGTAGTTCCGATTGCCAGCCCTTGCCTCCCTACGCCAACCCATAAGTTGTGCCGACCAAGGCCGTGTTGGATCATTTCTTTTCGTGGGTAATCCATCGTAACATAACTTAGGTGGCAATAACGATTGTCCAGTGGACGATAATGGCAAGTCGTAATGCCAGCCGTCCAATCAGAATTGATTAACAATTTTCTGCGGGCGCTGGCGAGGTTCCAATCCCGATTGTTACGCAAATCATATCTCGCTCGTAAAGTATCATCAGAGAATTTCTGGTTACGAAGATCAGAGCACCGATCGACAATTTTGTTCATTGTCCACCCAATGGCGAAGTCATCACGATGGGTTTGAAAACCCATTACGCCCACAGAAAATGCCGAATTGACGCTAAAACCAAAGTTATATTTACCTCTATCTGCGTATCTCGTTCTACAAACAAGAAATGAGGCTCATCAGCATGTGCGGCACTCAGCATCCGACTTGAAACTGTACCTGTCCAAAGCGCATCGCCCCAGGCAGCACGGCTGCCCCCTTCACAGGAGACAGCCTCAGACGACTATCTGCTCATTCCGGCAATATGTCGCAGATGATTGCTTGATGACCCCGTTCTGATGAAGGAAGGTCATAAACCGAAGTTTCAATACGGTGCCGTGACCTGGGCCATTTCACAATGGAAAGCAGCACAGCACCCGCGCTGGCAGCCATGACCGTGAGCACACCGCTGATCTGCCCTAAGGATAGGGTTTGTCCCAGAATGATGAAGCCGAACAGGGCACCAAAAGCCGGCTCCAGGCTCATGACGATGCTGAATGTGCCCATCTCCATTCGGCGAAGCGCTGCCATTTCCAGCGCGAAAGGCAATAAAGGTGACAGCACGGCCAGGCCCGCCACCGTTGGGATCGAACTCAGCCAACCTGACGGCGCCTCTAAGAGACAGGCAGCCGGCAGCGCCAGAGCGGCTGCCACGGCTAAGGATAGGCAAAGTCCCTCCTGCGCCGAAAACAGCCGTCCGACATGACGCATTAGGACGATATAACCAGCCCAACCGCCAGCTGCCCCAAAGGCAAATAATATGCCTGCCAGATTCAATAGCTGGCCATGGCTACCATAGGACACAGCCAGGACGCCGAGTGCCGCCATCAAAGGCAAAATCAGCCGTGGCCATCCTCGCAGCGCCAGAACAGCCACGCTCAACGGGCCAAGAAAATCGATCGTGATGGCGGGGCCCATTGGGATCAGCTTTGCCGCGGTAAAGAAGCACATAGTCATTACCGCCATCGCCACACCCAGCGCGAAAGCACCAATCAACTGCTGGCGGTTGTAACGCCGGATATTGGGCCGGACCCATGTCAGGCAGAATAAAGCGGCAAAACCCAGGCGCAGCGCCGCGATGCCAAAAGAGCCATGCGTCAGCATCAGCGGCACGGCGGCAGCGACCCCGAATTGAGAGGTTATCATGGAGCCGGTGGCCAGCGCCGGGCCAGCGAAAGAGCCTGTGGCTGCCGGGGCGGGCTGTGCAGTGCGGTTTTCCATGACGCGCGGCATAGCACGGCAACTTAGCTAAAAGATCTGGCTATTATAGACAGCCTGCCATAAGATTAACTTATGCCTGTCGATCTCGATACCGGATTGCTTCGCAACTTCCTGGTCTGTACGCGGCTTGGCAGCATCAGTCGGGCGGCGGGGGTACTTGGGCGTACGCAGCCCGCCTTAAGCCAGCAATTGCGCCGGCTTGAGGATCTGGTCGGCGACGTTTTACTGGAACGCAATGCGGGGGGTGTCACACTAACGGCAGCCGGGGCCGCCCTTATGCCCTATGCGGAGCGCATATTGGCGCTTTCTGGCGAAGCGCTGGCTGGCGTGCCGCGGTCGAAATTATCCGGGCGATGCAGCGTCGGTGTACTGGAGGATTTTACCGGTACAGCCTTGCCCTCCGTTTTCGCGGATTTTGCCCGTATGCACCCGGACACCACACTGGAGTTGTTCTCCTTGTTGAGTGTGGATACGCAAGAAGCCCTCGATGCGGGAAGAATTCAACTCGCTCTATGCGACGCCGCTTTTCTGCGCCGTCCGCTGCGCTGGAGCCTGCATATGAAACTACTCTGGGCTGCAGCCGAGAATTTCGACATTTCGGTTGACCCATTACCGTTGGTCATCTTCTCTGAACCTTGCGCTTGGCGTAACCTGATCCAGGCGGCCTTGAGTTCCTCGGGCCGGCGCTACCGGGTCGCGTTCGAAAGCGGCAGTCTTACCGCTGTGCAAGCCGCCGTCCGTGCCGGGCTTGGCGTTACCGCCTTACTCCCAACCTCGATGGCGGGCCTTTCAACCTCGCCAATATCGAATCTTCTACCTCCATTGCCCGATATTGAGATCGGGCTCTCACGCCGCCCGGAAAGTGAGGGGGACAAGCTCGTTAATGCTGTTGAGGAATTGCTGAAGAAGTTGGTGCAGCCCGATGTGTGAGGCGCCGGTTTAACTTTTGCCAATTATGCTGCCAGCATGACGGCATGGGAATCAAATCGGGAACTGCTGTCATTTAACTCCCGGAAAAACGCATAAAATCTCGAAAGCAATGTTTGCCGCCACCAGAGCGGTGGTGCCCTGTGGGTCATAGGGCGGTGATACCTCCACCACGTCACCACCAACAATCTCCAATCCATCCAGCCCACGGATGATCTCGAGCCCCTGCGGGACAGTGAGGCCGCCGATCTCGGGCGTGCCGGTGCCGGGCGTAAAGGCGGGGTCCAGGCTGTCAATATCGAAAGAAACATAGACCGGGCCGGAACCGAGCCTGGCCTTAATCTCCACCATCATCGGCGCCAGGGATTTGTGCCAGCATTCATGAGCCTCCACCACGGTAAAGCCCTGTCCACGCCCCCAGTCGAACTCGTCCGCCGTATAACCAGTGCCGCGCAGGCCAATTTGCACAGTGCGCTTAGGGTCAATCAGTCCTTCCTCTACCGCCCGGCGGAAGGGGGTGCCGTGGGCGATCTTCTCGCCGAACATCGTATCGTTAATGTCGGCATGGGCGTCGACATGGACAAGCCCGACCGGACCATGCTTTCTGGCCATGGCGCGCAGGATAGGCAGGGCGATGGTATGATCGCCCCCGAGGGTTACCGGTTTGCAGTTGGCGGACAGAATATCGTCATAGGCACGTTCGATGCGGGCGATGGAATCATGCAAATTATACGGATTTACCGAGATGTCCCCAATGTCGGCAATACGCAGGCTATCGAACGGCCCCTTGCGGGTGGCGACGTTATAGGGGCGCAGCATCACAGATTCCGTACGGATCTGCCGTGGGCCGAACCGTGTGCCAGTGCGGTTGGAGGTGCCGAGATCGAACGGTACGCCAACGAAGCAAGCATCCAGCCCCTCGGCCGAGGGATAGACCGGCAGTCGCATCATTGAAGCGATACCGCCGCAGCGCGGCATCTCGTTGCCGCTTAAGGGCTGGGGGAAATGGGGCTTGTCCATCTTGGTGTCTCCTTGCAGGCCGAGGCAGGCAGCTTGTGTAATCCTTCTTGCCTCTTTCATACATAATTGGGACGCAGCATTTAGTTTGATTTTCTTAAATCAAATGATAGCTTCGCGTTATTAGCGGAAAAAGTAGGAGCCCCGGGGATGGCGCGGCTGGATAGTGTTGATCTGCGCTTGCTGCGCGTGTTCGTGACAGTGGTGGAAGCACGGGGCTTCAGCGCGGCGCAGACAGTGCTGAACGTGAACACCTCCACCATTTCCAACCAGATCACGGCGCTGGAGACGCGGCTGGGGGTGAAGCTGTGCCAGCGCGGGCGCGCGGGCTTCAAGCTGACGGAAGACGGCGCCACCATCTTTTCCGAAACGCAGAAACTGTTCTCGGCCATAGACGGGTTCGACATGCGAGCCAGCGCGCTGCGCGCCAAGGTGCGCGGCACGCTGAATGTCGGGCTGCTGGACAATACGATCAGTGACAAGCAGGCTCGGGTGGAATCGCTGTTGCATAAATTCACCCAGACGATGGGCGATGTGCAGATCAATCTGGAAGTCAAATCCCCCAACGAGCTGCTGCGCGATGTTCTGGATGGAAAACTACATGTGGCCATCGGCAGTTTTCCGAAAATCCTGCTCGGGCTTAATTATACCAAACTCTATGAGGAGCGGCATTATTTCTACTGCGCCCCAGCCCATCCTTTGTTCGAGTTGAAGGAAAAGGAGATCACGCAGACTGTGATTGGGAAATACCGTTTGGTGTCGCGCGGCTATTGGGGCTCGCGCGATGCGAAACATATACGTTCCGAACGGGCAAGCGCCACGGTGAACAACATGGAAGCTGCCGCACGTTTGATTCTTTCCGGCGATTATCTCGGCTATCTGCCCGAGCATTATGCGAAAGGGTGGGAACAGGCAAAGATGCTCAAGAAGCTGCTGCCGGCGGAGTTGAGCTATCTGGCACCCTTCGAGATTGCCTATGATCCAGCGAAGCTGGCATTGCCGCCAGTGAAGCTATTCACCTCACTGGCGGCCTCTGTGCTGGCCCGGGAAGAATAACCCCCGCACCGTTTGGTTTAGAGATTGGTGCCCAGCGCCTTATTGCTGGCGGCAATGGCGGAACGCTCGGCGGAAAGGTCGAGATTGCGGGTGATGAGGTAATAAGCCACACCCGAAACCAGCAGCCCCGGCGCCCAGGAAATGTCGACATCCCCCAGCGCATGGGCAATCGGCCCCTCGTACAGCCCGGCCAGGTTGAAGAACGGCACGCTGGCCGCGAAGCCGATGGCATAGGCGAACAGCCCGCGCCCACCCCAGGCGCCGTAAATGCCGTTGGGAGTGAAGAAATCCCTGATGGCGTAATGGCCTTTGCGGACGAAGAAGTAATCCATCAGATTCACCGCGGTCCAGGGCACCAGAAGATAGAGCATGATGGAGAGCGCATCATAAAGCGCGTTGATGGCATTGGCGTTGAGCGAGAGCGAGATCGCCAGCCACACAGCCCCCAGCGCCAGCACACCCGCGATGCGCACGCCGCGTGAGAAGGGGATATTGGCGAAGCAGTCCAGCCCTGTGACCAAGGTGAGCATGCCGGAATAGGCATTCAGACCCATGGTGGCAGTAAGTGCCGCGACCGAGACCAACACGGTAAGCGTGCCCAGATACGGGACCACACTGTTGCCGGCCGAGCTGACGGCGACCATGCCATCCGACGCACCGAGATAGGTGGCGAGCCAGGCGCCCAGAATGATCAGCCAGATCGCTGCGCCGGATGCGCCGACATAGACATTCCACACCAGGGCCGTACGCTTCTGCCCGGTTGGCAGATAGCGCGTATAATCCGAAACGTAAGGCGCGTAAGTGATGTTATAGGCGGCACAGGCGGCGAATTGTGCTGCGAAGGCGATCCAGCCGAAGCTCGTATGGCCGGGCGCATGCGGGGTGATAAGGCCGAACAGGATGGCCCCTGAGACAATCACGTAAAGCGGCAGACTGACCCAGAACAGCACGCGGAAGACGATATGCAGCCAGTCATGCCCGAAAATGGCGATGATGGCGGCCACAACGCCCAACCCCAGCGCCACGGTGGCGATATGCCAGCCGAAGAGATGGTTGAGGCCCTGGGAGATGAGCACCGTATCCACCACATTGAAGCCCGCGAAAGTGAACAGTGTACCCAGAAGCGGAATGATGACACCGCGATAGCCGAATTGCGCACGGGACTGGATCATCTGCGGCAAGCCGAGATCCGGCCCCTGGCTGGCGTGGAAAGCCATGAACAAGGTGCCAAACAAAATACCTAGCACCGAAGCCAGAGCCGTGGCGCCAAACCCCAACCCCATGCTCGGCCCGATGAACCCAATGGCAATGGTAAAGAACTGGAAATTGCCAAGGAACCAGAACGGCCCCTGGGCGGAGACTTTGCCGTGGCGCTCAGCCGGGGGTACAAAGTCGATGGAACGTGTTTCAATCCCCAGGCTGGGGCCATTACGGATGCTACCGGCTTCTGTGTCAGCAAGTGTTACCATTTGGTCCTCGCGGCTCTTGTGTTTAGACCGCAAGGCATATCACCCATGACATCGACGCAAACATAACGCTGTCACGGCAATAAGTTTGAAAAAGAATGAAGTTTTGATCCTTACGTCTTATTAAAAAGCGTGGCGGCCCAGTTCGACGCATAACCCCATGCTTTCCAGCGACGTGACGTTATGCGCAACTCCTTCTTTGGTTGGTTTGTTTGCCGACGAAACAAATCTGAAGGTCTCTCTAAGGGTGAGCAATAGCGGCTTTGGTATCTCCGTCATCGTTACCCCCTGAACCAACTCCACCCCGAATGTGGGCTTCTGGGCAACTAGAATGAGATTCAGAAAGCCCCATATGGTCAGCAAGAAACTGGTAGGTTCTACTGGTAGGTTCTAAGGTTAGTTAGGTCTGCTCTTTTCTGTTTTGTTCCAAAAGTGG
>JAGWOU010000095.1 GCA_028870815.1 Rhodospirillales bacterium
CCAACCCGAAGGACTGCCCGAAAAGCCCCACCGTGTTCAACCTGGGCTATGACCTGGAAGAAGCGGCGCGTTACCCCTGGGTGATGGAGCTGACCGGCGCGCCGCCACGCGACAAGCCCCCGGGTGCGATGCAGGAGCAGCCCGGCCAATGAGCGGCATCCAGATTGTTCCCGTAACAGACAAGAAACTTCTCAAACGTTTCATCCTGCTGCCGGAGCGGCTGCATAAAAACGACCCCGCTTATATTGCGCCTTTGCATATGGAGCGTGAGGAAGCGCTGGGGCCAAAGAATCCGTTTTTTGGCCATGCCGAGGTGCAGTTCTGGCTGGCGGTGAAAGATGGCCGCGATGTAGGGCGCATCTCCGCGCAGATCGACGTGCTGGCGCTATCGTTAAATCCGGATGCGCCGGGGCTGTTCGGCATGCTGGCCGCCGAGAACGACCCGGAGATTTTCCGCCTGTTGGTGGAGACCGCCGCCAATTGGCTGCGCGACCGCAGCAGGACCCGGATGCAGGGTCCGTTCAACCTCAATATCAACGAGGAAACCGGCGTGCTGATCGACGGGTTCGACACGCCGCCGATGCTGCTGATGCCGCATGACCTGCCTTACGTGGCCCAGCAGCTTGAAGCGCTGGGTATGCAGAAGGCTAAGGATGTTATCGCCTATCTTTACGACATGCGCGTGGAGTTTCCCGCCAGCGTGCAGCGCATGCTCTCACGCGCTCTGCCGCCGGGCGTTACCGTGCGCCAGCTCGACATGAAGCGCATCAAGGAGGAGATCAAGAACGTCACCTCCATCTTCAACGATGCCTGGTCTCAGAACTGGGGCTTCGTGCCATTGACCGAGGAGGAGACCGATTATCTCTCCAAATCCCTGAAGCCGCTATTGCACCCGCGCTTGACCAGCCTGGTGGAGCGTGATGGCGAGCCGGTGGCCTTCATGATCGCCCTGCCCAATCTCAACGAGGCGATCAAAGGGCTCGAGGGCAAGATTTTGCCCTTCGGCTGGGCCAAGCTGCTATGGCGTTTGAAGGTGGCGGGCGTGAAGACGGCGCGCGTGCCGCTGATGGGCGTGCGCCGCAGCGCCGCGAAGGACATCATTGGCAGCTTGATGCCGTATCTGATGATCGACATGGTTCGCCGGGACGCGCTGAAGATGGGCTACACCCATATCGAGCTCTCATGGATTCTTGAGGACAATATGCCGATGCGCCGGATGATCGAAAGCATGGACGCCAAGCCCTACAAAACCTACCGTGTTTTCGAAGCGCCGCTTTAGTCGCGCAGCCACCCCGCTTGCCGGTACCAAGCAGCGGTTTCAGCACAACCTTGCCGCAGGCCGATGCGCGGGGTGTAAATCTCGCGGGGCAGAAGTTCGTGCGGGTGTACCGTCCAGTCCGGGTGCAGAATTTCCCGCGCTTTGCCAAGGGTGAAAATCGGCGGCTTTGGCAGCATCTTGCCCGCCAGTTCCGAGGCGAAACCTGCCGCCAGTACCATCGCTTTTGGCAGGCGGGTCAGCCGGGCCCTACCACCCACGGCGCGGCGTGCTTCTTCCATCAGCACGCGCTGGGCATAGCCCTCCGGCTTTTCATCAGCCAGGGCGAAGCAGCCTGGCCGGAAATTTTCACCCGCCATGGCGGCAATGGCCCCGACCGCGTCCACCGCATGGATCACGGCGGCTTTCCCTTTGCCCAGCAATGGCGCGGCAGGGTATAAACTTGCCCGGAACAGTGCCAGGGTTGCCCTGTCCCATGGGCCGTAGATTGCCGGTGGGCGCAGAATGGCCAGCTGCCCGGGTGCATCGCGGAACGCGTGCAGGGCAGCATCCTCGGCAGCCCGTTTGCTGAAGGCATAGTCGGAAAGCCCTGACTCCCGCGCCGCGAGAGATGATATCAGTACGAATTTGGCGTTGGGTGCCGTGCGCCGCGCGGCCCGCGCCAGTGCCGCCGTGCCGTCTTGGTTGCCGCGCAGGAATTCCGCCCGGTTGCGTGCCTTTATCAGCCCTGCCGCATGCACCACCACATCGGCGGATTCCACCAGCGATGCTAACGCCGCCTCATCTTCCAGGCTGCCGCGCAGTGTCTCGAATGAAATACCCTCGAAGGCCGGGTGCGATGGGTCCCGCCGTGCCAACAGCCGTATGCGGAACCCTGCCTTCGCCAGTGCCGGCACCAGATGCAGCCCCAGAAAACCCGTTCCGCCGGTAACTGCGGCGAGCGGGGGCGGGATCATTCAGCGGCGGTGGCGGCGGCCTGGGGCAGAAATGCCCCTTCCAGATACATCAGCCTGGCGCGGGAACGGCTGAGCTTGCCGGAGGAAGTCTGCGGCAGGCTGTGCGGCGGCACCAGCACCACGCGGGTTTCCAGCCCCTGGCGGCCACGGAAGAAGCGTGTGAGGTCCAGTATCAGGGCCTCGCGCTGGGCGGGGTCCGTCGCGCGGCACTGCACGAGAACCACTACCTCCTCATCCTCGCCATTATCCACCGAGAACACCGCCACATCGCCGCTGCGCAGCACGGCAGTCTCCGCCTCCGCGGCCCATTCCAGATCTTGCGGCCAAACATTGCGGCCATTGACGATAACGAGATCCTTTGCCCGGCCGGTGATGACGATCTGCCCGTTGATGAGATAGCCAAGATCGCCGGTATCCAGCCAGCCATCCTGCGAGAGGACGCGGGTGGTTTCCTCGGGCGCGCCGAAATAGCCCAGCATCAGGCTCGGCCCGCGTACGAAAAGGCGTCCCACTTCACGTTCCGCCAGCAGAGCGCCGTCCTCGCCGCGCACCTCCACCTCGTGTTCGGGCAGCATCTGGCCGCAGACGATGAAATGCCGGGTCCGCTCGCTGTTTTCATTGGCGGGCACGGCGCGGTGCTCGCGTTCCAACACCAGCCCGTCCACCGCGTCTTCCTGTGCGCCTTGGCCTTCCGGGCTGAAGCTCAGTGCCACGGTGGTCTCGGCCATGCCGTAGCAAGGCATGAGGGCCTTTGCCGAGAAGCCGCTGGCGCCGAAGCGTTCAGCAAAGCGCGTCAGCACCGCCGGGCGGATCATGTCTCCGCCGATGCCGGCGCGCCGCCAGGAGGACAGGTCGATCCCCTCGGTTGAAGCCGTTTGCGCGCGGCGGGCGCAAAGCTCGTACCCGAAGGAGGGGCTGAAGGAGATGCTGCCCTTGTTGCGGGTGATAAGCTGCAGCCAAAGCAGCGGGCGGCGGGCGAATTCCCGGGTGGGCAGAATATCGACCGAAAGCTGGCAGGCCAGGGGCATCAGCAAAAAGCCGACCAGCCCCATATCGTGGTAAAACGGCAGCCAGCTGGTGCAGCGGTCACTGTCGGTCACCTGCAAGCCATGTTTGGCCATGTAGTATGCATTGGCCATGAAGGCCGCCTGCGTGATGGCGACGCCGAGCGGAAACCGCGTGCTGCCGGAGGAGAACTGCAAGTAAGCGAGCGACTCGGGCGCAGGCAGGCTGGCCTCGTCCACCATTGGCGCGTTATCCAGCTCGGAGATCACGCCCGAACAACGTAGATCGAGCCCCTCCACAGCCTCCGCCAGCCAGTCCGCCAGCACGGCCGGGCCGAATACGGCATGGGCGTCGGCGCCCTGGATCATCCGGCGCAGGAAGGAGATGTAACCGTCTTTCCCGCCAAAGGCGGCAGGCAAGGGCAGGGGAGCTGGCACCAGCCCGGCATATTGGCAGGCAAAGAAGGCGCGGGCGAAGTCCCCATCGCTCTCGGCCAGCAGCCCCACGCGCTCACCTGGCTTCAACCCCATGCCCAGAAGGCGCCGCGCCAGGGCAATGGCCTGGGTGCGCAGTGCGGCATAGGGCAGCACTTCGGTGAGAATGCCTTTGCCGGAGTAGAAATTCAGGCCCGTGGTACCAAGGGCGGCATAATCCAGGGCTTCCGCCATGGTCCCAAAATCGGCGAGACGCTTGACCAGCCCGTCGTTATGAGTCGGGGTAGGCTCAGTCATGTCGCCTGTAAAACGCCGTGGATGCCATCCTGTTCGCGCTAACAGAGTCGCAAGAAATTGGCAATGGTGTTACTGAGGGCGGTTGACAGTGCCGGCATGTGCCGCTTAGCAAACCGGCTTTCTGCCGCGAAGCCGTCATGAGCATCCCAAAAACGCTGCATTTTTGCTGGATTGGCCCCAATCTCGCCTGGGCGCATGGCTTCGCGCTGCTCTCCGCCGCCGCGCAAGGCGGCATGGATGAGATTATCCTGCACCATACGGACGAATTGGCGGATGGCCCGGTGCTTCGCGCCTTAACAAGTGCGGGGATCATCTGCCGGCGTCTCGTCCCGGAGATGTTGCTGGTGCCGGTGCAGGCGGATTTGGGCCTGGGCGAGGCGTTAACGCGGCTTTATGCCCGCCTCTCCAGCCCTGTGCAGCGGGCGGATCTGCTGCGCGCCGCCATCCTGTACCACCGGGGCGGCGTTTACATGGATGTGGACACCATCACCGTCGCGCCGCTCACGCCGTTGTTGGAAGTGCCACAATTCATCGGGGCGGAACGGATCGTCTGGCCACATTGGGTGCGCGCCTCCCGCTCGCCTTTGGTTTGGGCGAAGCATCTGGGTCTGGATGCGTTGCGCAAGATGTTGCGCCGCATGCCCAGCGGGTGGCGCGCCTTTCGCGCCGTTGAGGGCTGGTATGCACCGGCGGTGAACAATGCGGTGATGGGCGGTGAGGCCGGTGCATCCTTGTTCGCGGCGGCGTTGCGGGCCATGGCGGCTTTGCCCGAGGCGGATTCCCGCGGTGCTTACGCGCTGGGGCCAGATCTCTACCAGTCGTTGCTGGAGGCCGCGCCGCTGCCGGGCCTGGTGGTTCATGACCCCGCCTGCTTCTATCCGCTTGGGCCGGAAATCTCCGAGCATTGGTTTCGCCCTTGCCGCAACGCGCCTGCCTGGCTCTCCCGCCTGCTTAGCCCGCAGACCAGGGTCGCGCATTGGTATGGCTCTGTCCGTACCAAACCGCATGTGGCCGTCATCAGCCCGGAATTTATCCGCGCCCACCGCCAAACCCAGCTTTACAGCGCCCTCGTGGCGGCCACGCTTCCGGGTTTATCCACCCTTATGTAAGCGGGCTGTAAACGCAGCTTACACCGCTGTCACACTTGCGACACATGATAGAACAAGGTAGGAGGCAGGCTTACTTACCGCGCAAAGTTCGGACTCACCCAGGTTCGCCCGCAGTCCGTCCGGAGCCTATGCGTGAAAGCGTGTCGCTCCGGTGCCGATTTTCCTGGCAAGGCTGCGACGAGCAGGAGGCTTTGGGTTCAGGGTTGAGGTACAAAAGCGAGTCCGGGAATGGCCATTTAGCGCGGCGCGCAAGCGTGCATCGTGCCTCTGTGCCCGTGTGCCGTCTGGCCGTGGCTCCCTCCATGGCGTCCCCGCACCCGGTAGACATCAGCGAGAAACGAGGTTGATTATGGCGAAGAACGGCGGCATCCGCATTGCGATCGCAGGGGTCGGCAATTGCGCGAGCTCCCTGGTTCAAGGGCTTTACTACTACACGCCAGAGCGCTGCGCCGAGGGCGTGGTTGGCCTCATGCACACCGAGATCGGCGGCTATCAGCCAAACGATATCAAGGTGGTCGCCGCGTTTGACGTGGATGCCCGCAAGGTCGGCCAGGACGTGGCAAAGGCCATCTTCGCCAAGCCCAACTGCACCAAGGTGTTCGAGCCGAACATCCCCGACATGGGCGTGACCGTGAAGATGGGCCAGGTGCTGGACGGTATTTCCGAGCATATGGCGAATTACGACGAGGACCGCACCTTCGTGCGTTCCGAGGCCAAGGAGCTGACCAAGGCCGAGATCGTGGCCGAGTTGAAGGCATCCAAGGCCGACGTACTGCTGAACTACATGCCGGTGGGCTCTGAAGCGGCCGCGCGTTTCTATGCTGAATGTGCGCTGGAGGCCGGCTGCGGTTTCGTCAACAACATGCCGGTCTTCATCGCCAGCGACAAAGCCTTTGCCGACCGTTTCGCTGCCGCCAATCTCCCGATCATCGGGGATGACATCAAATCCCAGGTGGGCGCCACCATCACCCACCGCGTGCTGACCGATTTGTTCGCCAAGCGCGGGGTGAAGCTGCTGCGCACCTACCAGCTGAACACCGGTGGCAATACCGACTTCCTGAACATGAAGAACCAGGACCGTCTGGCTTCGAAGAAGGTTTCCAAAACCGAGGCAGTGCAGGCCGTTGCCAAGAAGCGGCTGGAGCGGGAAGACGTGCATATCGGCCCGTCCGACTATGTGCCTTGGCAGAACGACAACAAGATCGCCTTCATCCGCATGGAAGGCCTGCTGTTCGGCGACGTGCCGATGGATATCGAGCTGCGCCTTTCCGTGCAGGACAGCCCGAATTCCGCCGGTGTGGTCATCGACATGGTCCGCTGCTGCAAGCTGGCGCTGGAGCTGGGTGTTGGCGGCGTTCTTGCCGGTCCGTCCGCTTATTTCTGCAAGCACCCGCCGGTGCAGTACACGGACGATGTGGCCCATGAAATGACGGAGGAATTCATCCGCACCCGTCCGGCCCTGGCAGCGGTGACCGCCGCCGAATGAAATGCCTGATCGTCGCCGCCGGGCAGGGCACGCGCCTGCGCGAGAAAGGCGAGCTGAAGCCGCTCATCCCCATCCGCGGTGTGCCGCTGATCGAGCGCGTGATTGCCAATGGCCGGCAGGCGGGGATCGACGAATTCATTGTCGTCACCGGCTACCGTTCGGATGAATTGCAGGCGCGCTTAAGCGAGTTCTCCAGCCGCTCAGGCATTCATATC
>JAGWOU010000096.1 GCA_028870815.1 Rhodospirillales bacterium
GCCTTGCCTGCGCCGCGTGCGCCGGCTGGAAGAAGCCGGATATATCAAGGGCTACCATGCCGACACGGACGGCCATAAGCTCGGCTGGCAGATCGCGTTTTTCGTGATCGTGGGGCTGGAGAGCCAGAAGCTTTCGGTGCTGGAAGCGTTCGAGGCGCTGGTGGCAAGCTGGCCCGAGGCGCGGGAATGCCACATGATCCGCGGCGGCGGGGATTTTCTGCTGAAGCTGGTGGCGCGGGATGCCGCGCATGAAAACCAACTCACCCAGCGCCTCACCAACGCGGCAAATGTGGCGCGGGTGCAAACGCTGCAAACCATCCGCACCAGCCGCAACCTCTCCGGCGTGCCGATGGACAGGCTGAATGGCTGAATTCTGGCTCCTGCTCATCACGGCGCTCGTGGGGGGGCTGTGTCATTTTGTACCCGCGCAGCTGCCGTTTCTGCTGCCTTTCGTGTTCAACCCGATCGTTTTCGCCGGCTGCCTGTTGCTACCGTTCTGGTACTGGCGCGGGGTAAGGCGGTTGGCAGCCACAACCCGGCCGGGTGCGGTGCGCAGGAGCTTTTTCTACGCCGGGGTCATCGGCGTATGGTTCGTTTTGCAAACGCATTTTGAGTACATCGCCCAGCATATGTTCTTCCTGAACCGCACACAGGCGGTAGTGCTGTGCATGGTCACCCCATTCTTCGCGGGCATCTCCTGGCCGGGTGCCGCGCTGGCGGCGGGGGCACCGGCCTGGGTGGGCCGCATGGCGATCGCAGCGTGGCGGCCGATGCGGTTTCTCTCCCACCCGCTGGCGGCAATGGCGGTGTTTCTGTTCACCACCGATATCTGGCTGATCCCCGCCGTACATTTCGACGCGATGATCGACCCCGCGCTCTATGCGGTAATGAACCTCTCCTGCCTCACCGGCGGGGTACTGTTCTGGATGGTGGTGCTGGACCCACGCCCGAAACCGCCCTGCCGCTATTCCTACCTCACCCGTGCCGGCACGGGGTTTTTCGTGATGTTTCCGCAAATCGCCATCGGCGCATATATCGCGCTCACCACGAAAGATCTCTTTTCCTTTTACGAGCTTTGCGGGCGGCTGTTTCCCGGCATCTCCTCCGCCAAGGACCAGCTTTTCGGCGGGCTGATCCAGTGGATTCCACCGGGCATGATGAACGTGGCGGCGCTGATCATTACGCTGAATGCGCTGCGCCTCGCCGAGATCGAAGAGGATAAGACATTGGTGCCGCCGAAGGGCGCGAAGATTTACCAAGCGACATGGACCGGCCGCTGAAAATCCCGCCAAAATCTTCAAAAAATCTCAAAATTACGATTTAAACTCAGAACCGCGTTAGCCACCGATCAGCACGGTAAAGCAGCCGAGCACGATCATGCCACCATGGGCGCAATTATCGAGCATGCGGGCCGCAGGCTTGCCGCCGATCATCACCGTCGCGGAACCTTTAATGATCGTATCCGGCGGGCCAACGCATGTGGCGAGATCTCCCACACAAGCCGCAGGCATGCCGCCGATCATCACAGTGGGTACGCCAGGGCCGGTAATGGGGCCGCCGACATGCGGCACCGGCCCGTCCATCATCGGGCAGACATGCATATCGGTGAGGCGGGCGGCTGGCATCGGCATGGGCCTAGCCTAAACCCGGACAGGTGAAAGACACAATAACGGCTGCTTAAAAGCCAGCGACGATGCGATTCCGCGTAATTTTAATACTGCAACGTCTAAAATTATGAAGTGAAGGCTAACCTGAAACGAGTTTTCGGCATATAACGGGTCCAACGGGGATATGGCGGGAGCAATGCGAAGCGGGTTGTTGAGAATTAGGCAGGCCGCATTTGTTGCGGCCTCGGGTTGCGCCGCGGCGGCCGCGGCCGCCGGTGCCGCGCTTGCGCAGGTCAGTGCTCCCAGCCTTTCCACATCGCCACTGCCACACATCATGCCTGCCCCGGCACCCAATCTCGGCCAGGGACTGCCTGCCATTCCGCAGGGCGGCCCGGCGGCGGCGCTGCCACCGGTGTCAATCCCGGTACGTTCGGTGGGCATCGTCGGCGCCACCGCCTTTCCACCCGCGAAACTGAACAAGATTGTCGCCGGGCTGGCGGGGCGCAGCGTGCCGCTCTCGAAACTCGCCGCCGCACGCAGCGCATTGGTCAATCTATACCGCAGCCATGGCTATATTCTTTCCACGGTGACGCTGGACGTGGATGCGGCTGGCAATGTCCGCTTCGTCGTAACCGAAGGCTATATCGCCGCCGTCAAGCTCTCCAAGGATATCGGTCCGGCCGGCAGCATGGTGCTGGGGTTTCTTCAGCATCTGACAGAGCAGCGCCCGTTGAATGAAGCCTCGCTAGAGCGTTGGCTGCTGCTGGCCCAGCAGGTGCCGGGCGTTTCCGTTCATGCCGTTTTGCAGTCAGACAACGGCGACCCCGGCGCGCTGACCCTGGTGGCGGAGGTCTCCAAGCAAACCGTTTCGGGGCTGGTTACCGCCGATAACCGCAGCTTTGACGAGACTGGCCCGGCCGAAGGTCTGGCGGTGGTGGACATCAACAGCCTCACCGCCCATGGCGACCAGACCGAATTATCGATGTACCATACCAGCGGCAACACCGATAATTTTGGGCAGGCCTCAGAAAGCTTCTTCATCGGCACCTCGGGGTTGCGGTTGAAGGTTTACGGCGGCACCGGACGGGCGCACCCAAGTGGCGTGCTCGGCTCCGTGGGATATGAAAGCCAGGTGAGCGTGTTTGGCGGCGAGCTCAGCTATCCTGTCATTCTGCGCCGCAACCAGAATCTCACCCTGCATCTGCGGTTGGACGCCGAGCAGAACCAGATCAGCACCGCAGGCGCGGTCACCAGCACCGACAGTACGCGCGTCGCCAGGCTGAACACCCAGTATGCCTGGCAGGACCTGCTGTTGGGCGATACCCGCAACGCGCTGAACGTGGTGAATATCCAGGCGTCCCAGGGCTTGCCCATCCTTGGCAGCTCGGCGGATGGGCGCACCACCCCGCCCGGCGGCCGCGCCAGCGCGAAGTTCGATTTCTGGAAGATCAACGGCTCGATCAGCCGGGTGCAGACCTTGTTCAACCCCTGGCCCGCGGCAGATGTCGCCCTGCGCACCGAGATTGGCGGGCAATATACGCCGGACGTGCTGCCCTCAGTGGAGGAATTCTACCTTGGCGGCACACGCTTCACCCGCGGCTATTATTCCGGCGAGGTGGTGGGAGACAAGGCGGCCTATGCCACGGCGGAATTGCAGTTCAACACCGGCACGGATTTTACGCTCTTCCATCATGATTTTGATATGGGCGCGCAGTTCTACGGCTTCTATGATTGGGGCGAGACCTGGTCCAATCTGCCCACGGATCTGAATCACAAGATCGCCTCAACCGGCGGCGGCGTGCGGCTGGGACTGACAAGCAGAGTCGAACTGGATTGCGAGGTGACGCACCGGCTGGTGACACAGCTGGCGCCGGCTGCCACCAACGTGGCGCCGCTTTCTGATACGATGGTTTATTGGGGTGTAACCGCGCGGTTTTAAGCCGCCGGGAAGCAGGAGATGGCAATGGAACGGCAGAAACATACGCCGCCCCTGCGCGGCCAGAGCCGGAAAGCTTGGCGCGGTTCCTGGCTGCTGGCGAGCACGGCGCTGAGTGCTGTTCTGGCGCATCCAGCAGCCTTACGCGCGCAGAACATTCCGGCGAACACCACACCCCAGGGCGGTGCCGTGGTGGGCGGCAGTGCCAGCATCGCGCAAACGCCGGGCAACACCGTCATCACCCAGAGCAGCAGCCGGGCCGCGATAAACTGGCAGAGCTATAATGTCGGCAGCAATGCGCATGTAACTTATGTGCAGCCCTCCTCCAGCGCCATCGCGCTCAACCGCGTCGTCACTCCCAGCCCTTCGGTCATCGCCGGCCATATCAGCGCCAATGGCCAACTCGTGCTCATCAACCAATCCGGCGTGGTGTTTACTCACGGCGCCGAGGTAACGGCGCAGAGCGTCATCGTTTCCACCTCCGACATGAAGACCTCAGACTTCATGGCCGGGCGGATGAATTTCACCGGCACGCCACGGCCAGGCGCGAAAATCGTCAATGACGGCGATATCACCGCCGGACAGGCCGGGCTGGTGGGGCTGGTGGCGCCGCAAGTGGCCAATAATGGTCTCATCTCGGCCAGGCTTGGCCAGGTGGTGCTGGCCGGGGCGGACGCCTTCACGCTGGACCTTTACGGCGACAAACTGATCTCGCTGGACGTGACGAAGGCGGTGCGGGAGGTTGACCTCAACGGCAAAGCGGTTCCGGCGCTGGTGACGAATAAAGGGCTGATCCTCGCCGATGGCGGCAGGATTACCCTCACCGCGGCGGATGCGGATGCGCTGGTGAGCCAGCTTCTGCAAGTGGGCGGCACGCTGCGCGCGGACAGCACGGATGGCAAAACCGGCACCATCTCCCTGCAGGCAATCGGCGGCGATATTAACATCGCGGGTAACCTGCTGGCGCGCGGCGAAGCCGCGGGCAGCACCGGCGGCAATGTGGAGGCGCTGGCCACGGGCAAGGTGGCGGTGGCCTCCACCGCCGTGATCGACGCTTCGGGCCAAGCGGGCGGCGGCAACATCGCGCTGGGCACGAACCTGCAACGCGTGGCGGAAGGTGCGGCCGATACCACGGCACCCCGCGCCGCCGCGGTGAGTATCGCCTCCGGGGCGCAGATCAAAGCGGACGCCACGAATAAGGGCGATGGCGGCAAAGTCACGCTGCTGAGCAGCCAGAAAACCGACTTCGCCGGCACCATCTCCACCATTGGCGGCCCGCTGGGCGGCAATGGCGGCCTCGTCGAGATTTCCTCCGATGGCGTCATCAGCCTCAGCGGCACGGTGATCGACACCGCGATCAACGGCCAGCCGGGCGAAATTCTGCTGGACCCGCAGACGCTGATCGTTGCCAGCGGCTCCACCCCAAGCGCCGGCACCGTCACCTCCGGCCCCAGCAACTCTCCCACAATCACCTTCGGCACAGACACCAGCACGGTCTCCTATGTTGATCCGGCGGCGCTCACCAATCTCAAAGGCACCATCATCCTGGACGCCACCAAGCTGCTTTCGGTGGCGAGCGCCATCGATCTCAGCACCAAAGCCTCGGAACTGGACCTGAACTCCGGGCAGGACATGACCATCAGCGCCGGCATCTCGCTGAAGGGCACGCTGGCGATCAACGCTGCCGGAACGCTCGATATCGGCGCGGCACTGAACGCCACCACCATCACCCTGGCCAATCCCGGCGCCAATAGTGTGACCGACATTAACGGCGTCATCACCGGCACGGAGCTCGTGCTGGATAGCGGCGGCACCGTTACGGAAAATGCGTCGGGCGGCATCGCCGTCACCAGCCTGACAACGGGAACAGGCTCCATCGGCGGCGACGCGGTGCTGGCCAGCACGCTCAACACCATCGCCACTCTGGCGAATGTCGTCACGACCGGCACGCTGGATCTGAACGATGGCTCCGACCTTGCGATCACCAATGCCGTCAGCGCGAAGGATATCACCCTCGCCGCCAACGGCACACTGGGCGTTGGCGGCACTCTCACCGCTAAAGGCACGCTGGGCGTTGGCGGCAATGTGGCGCTGGCTGCAAAGGCAATCACGGTCAACAGCGGCAGAATCGCGGCACCTTCCGGCACCATCTCCATCGCGCCTTACGGCAATGGTACGCTGGATGTGGGAGGCACCTCCGCGGGCGGATTGATCCTCTCCTCCTCCCTGCTGACGGCGTTGGATACCTCCGCTTCTGTCCTGAATTTCGGCAGTGCGGCCGGCTATCTCGCCAGCCTCACGGAGCTGCAGGGCACTCTGAGCCTGAAGCCAACCCTGGCGGTGGACAGCTCAGGCCAGATCATCCAGCCCAGCACGGGCGCCCTGGATGTAACTCGGTTGGTTGGCACAGCGGGTGGCGATATCTCCCTGGTGGGCACCAACAGCATCGATACTTTGGGGGCGCTGACCGCGACCGGGAACATCGTGATCGACGATGTGGGCACGATGACGCTGGGCGGGGCGGTGAGTGCCGGCACCACCAGCAGCTTGGCGCTGGTTGCCAACCGGCTGCTGGCGGGCAGCGGCAGCCTGAGTGCTGGCACCATCGCACTCGCGCCCTATAACAACGGCGCCGTCGATCTCGGCGGCACCGCCGTCACCGGCTTGCAGATTTCGCAAGCGCTGGTGAACGAACTGGACCCCGCCGCGTTGGTGGTTCTGGGCAGCGCCGCCGGGCATACCGCCAACGCCCTCGTCACCGAAGGCACGGTGAGCTTCGCCAACACCCTGGCCGCGCTGGACAGCACCGGCGGAATCATCCAGACTGGCTCGCTCGCCGGCACCACGCTCAGCCTCAACGCCATCAGTCTGGCGCTGAACGGCGATGTGAACGCCACCCTGCTCAATCTCAACGCCAGCGCCGGCATCACCCAGGCCAGCACCAGCGCGCTGAACTTGATCGCCCTCGCCGGCACCGGCAGCACGTCAGGCAGCATCTCGCTCGGCGGCACCAACAACATCGGCACTTTAGGGGCGCTGACCGCAACCGGGAACATCGTGATCGACGATGCGGGTACGATGACGCTGGGCGGGGCGGTGAGCGCCGGCACCAGCCTGGCGCTGATCGCCAACGGGCTGGTGGCGGGTGGCGGCAGCCTGAGTGCGGGCACTATCGCGCTGGCACCCTATGACAACGGCACCGTCGATCTC